>WJJD01000185.1 GCA_014729915.1 Candidatus Woesearchaeota archaeon
CATAAAAAATATGATAACAGGAGCAAGCCAGGCAGAGGCTGCTGTCCTTATTGTTGACGCTTCACAAGGTGTTGAAGAGCAGACAAAAAGGCACTCATATCTTATTGAGATGCTTGGATTAAAACAGGTGGTTGTTGTAATAAATAAGATGGATAAGGTTGATTATTCTAAAGAGAGATTTGAGAAAGTCAAAAAAGATCTCATTGATTTTTTTAAGAAGCTTGCAATTGAGCCAGGGTTTGTGATTCCGATCTCTGCCCTTAGAGGAGACAATATTGCAAAGCTCTCTGAAAACACGGATTGGTATAAAAAAAAGACTGTCTTAGATGCTTTAGATGATTTCAGGGAATCCTCATCTTCAAATGAACTGCCCTTAAGGCTTCCTGTCCAGGATGTTTATGATATTGACGGCAGGAAAATTTTTGTGGGGAGAGTTGAGGCAGGAATAGTCCGGGTTGGAGATGAAGTGAATATTTCACCATTGGGAGAGAAAGTTAAGGTTAGGACAATAGAAGAATGGAAGAAAAGCCTGGATAAAGCTGAAACCGGAGAGAGCATTGGTTTTACTTTTGATGAGGATATTGATATAGACAGGGGAGAAATTATATCTTCAGGAAGGCTCCCGGATGTTTCTGATGAATTTTTTGCAAGCATCTATTGGATGACTGGCAAGCCTTTTTTAAAGGATCTAGCAATAAAATGCGCAACCCAGGAAATCCCTTGTGAGATTATTGAGATTAAGGAGAGGATTGATTCTTCATCATTTGAAGTTTTGGAAAATAATGCAAAAATTCTTAAAGAAACTGACATCGGGAAAGTGATGATTAAAACAAGAAAGCCATTGGTTAAGGATAATTTTTATGATATTGAAGCACTTGGGAGATTTGTTCTTACAGATAAGGGAGAAGTCCTCGGGGCGGGGATTGTGACAAATTAACTGTGATTTTTTTACTCATAATTAAGGGATTTCTATAGGGTTTTATGTTGTATTATTTTTTATACATCTGTATAAAAAATTAAATTTTTGGTTTTTAATCTAGTTGCTTTACCTACTTTGGGCTCTCTTAATACACATCATGCGTCTTTACCTTTTGAGTTAAGTTATATTATTAAAGCAAATTCAAAAAAAGATAAAGGCACTCAGAACCATAATCAAAATTTGCTTTTGCAAATTTTGATGAGTAAAATATTTAAAGTCAAGTATATTGTGAAGTAATAACAAATTTATTTATTAATTATGGAGGGATAAAAATGATTAAGATGAAAAGGATTACAGAAACCTATGATATGAAGGTTTTTACTGATTCAGGTGATTATTTCGGTGATATTGAAGAAGGAATTGTTACTACAAACAAGATTTTTGGCTGGAGAGTCAAGGCAACAAGGAATTCTTTTTTGAGTTCAGTCTTGGGTAGTGCAAAAGGAGTAATTGTTCCACACCAGCTTGTTAAGAGCATGGGTGACATCATGATCATAAGCAAGGCAGCTATTCCTTCTTATAATCCGGAAGAAGAGTAATTTTTTCTTCTTTAATTATTAAATCAGGGGGTGTATTAGATGAAGTTTAAACATATGTCAATATTATTTGTAATTATATTATCTTTTCCAGCAGCGTTTGCTGAGACAAAATACAGTTATTTTAATCATTTTGAGAATGTTACTGGCTGGATAATGCAGCAGGGATTGATGAATGGACGGTGTGATCATCCTATCCTCCAGAAGGATTCTATTGTATATGCGATAAAGACTGCTGCGACTGGAATGAGAGCAGGTTATGTTGAACTTGATGATCCGATTGTTCCTGATAAAAAAGGAGTGCTTGAAGTTGAAATTAAGTTTAGGTATGATGATAACGGCGGCTGGTTTATTGGATTGATGAAGAATAATGATTATATTTGTGAGAGTTATTACCATAATGATGGTTTTGTATTTGAGGCAGTTGGAGAAGGAAGTGACAAACTTAGATTAAGATTAGGAAATTTTACTTCGAATAATGATGCTTCTGTGAAAGAAATAACATATTATAATACTCACAATGACAACTGGCATACCGTAAAACTCATCAGAAACGAAACAGGTTACTGGTCCATGTTTATTGATGGTATCCATAGAGGCACCGGAACACATCAGGACTTAGATAATAATTACAAATACCTCTCAGTCCAAGCCTATGGAAGCGCAAATGCAATTGCTGAGATTGATTATATTGATGTTAAATTTACTCCATCTCCTGAGACTCTTATTGAAAAATATTCTCCTGTCTTATATTTTGATCCAGGAGAAAGATACTTTCCAATGAATATCAGCAGTCTTATGGATTCTTCTGACCTTAAACAAATAAATGTTCCTGGTTTTTTTGATCCGTTGCCTACTGAAATTGAGGAACTTTCAGGAAAAAACAAGAATCATTTTATGGACAATCCTGATGTAGATGTTTATGATTTCCTTACTTTTCCTGAAACATCTGAACTTGTAGATTACCCTTATACTGTATATGCAAGAAAAGTTAAAAATCAAATAAACTACACGGCTTTACAATATTATTTTTTCTATCCTTATAATGTTTGGAATAATAAACATGAAGGAGACTGGGAAATGGTCCAGGTTATTCTTGATGATAAGAATGAATTTGTATCTGCCTCCCATAATTTTCACTATTTAACTGGGGATGTTGAAGAAAAAGAACACATGGAATGGTATAATGATACACATCCAGTTGTCTTAGTAGCTGAAGGAGGACACGCAAGCTATTTTGAGTGGGAACCACAGGGACCTTCCAGCTTTTGCAATAAATTATTAATCAAGATGCGCAGAATTGAATCATTGTCAAAAAACGGAAAAATATTACATCACAATTCTGTTGAATTTAGTTCAGGAGATGTAGAAGAATATGATATTAAACTGATAGATGAATCAAAAATCTGGATAAATTTTACAGGCCACTGGGGCGAAGTTCCTGAAAAAATTCAATCTCATTCTTTAAAAGAAGAATTTAAGTACATGGGCTCAAAAGGCCCAACAGGACCAAAATTTATCAAATATTATTTTTTTAAAGATAGATGGAAAGATCCGTTTTCATTGGTAAAAAAACCATCTAATTTAGCCTTGGCTGTGATGTTTTTGTTAAGCCCTGCTGATATTCATGTATATGATACGTCCGGTAACCATGTCGGTATATCAGGAACCGAAATTGATGAAGATATACCAGGACTATATTATTATACCGGACCAGGAAAAGATCCAGAATCCTTGATGCTTTTCGGAGAAGATAATTATACAATAGAACTACAGGGTACTGGAACAGGTCTTGTAAATTTCCAGTTATTTTATTATCATCCAGAGAAAGGAGGGATTGTTCTTAACTATACTGATGTGCCTTTTACAATCAATACAATCGGAACAATTCAGGTTAATTCTGATTCTGATTTTAAGATGATTCTTGGTGATCAGACAAATATTGATCCTGTAATTGATTACGAGGGATTTGAATCCGGAACTGATGAAAATAATTTAATTCCTGAGTTTTCATTTTATGGAATCATCTTTGTTGTTGTCTTTTTATTATTTGTAAGAATAAGAAAACAAGATAAATAACTTATATTTTTATTTTATTTATGGAAAAACATGTCAAAAAAGTTGCAACAAGTACGATTATCTTATTTATACTCATGGGAGTTTCTTATGTTGCTGCTTATTTTTTAAGATTGGTGTATGCACGGATTTTAACTCCTGCTGAATACGGGCTTTTTTATGCTGTTCTGGGGATTGTTAATTTTTTTATAATTTTTCGTGATCTGGGATTAAGCGAGACTCTTGTCAAATATATTCCTGAATTTAAAGCAAAAAAAGAATATGATAAGATCAAATCTAGCATCATCTTTGTTACTTTAGTACAGTTTTTTGTTGGGCTGTTTATTGTCATATGCTTTTGGTTTTTATCTGATTATCTGGCTCTTAATTATTTCAAGAATATTCCTTCTCAGTTAGTTGCTTCTGCTTCATTGTTGGTTAAAATCATAAGCGCTTCTTATTTAATTCAGGGATTTACTGAAGTTATGACCCTTACATTAAATGGATTCCAGAAACCAAGATATTACGGTGTAAAGGATTTTGTCAGGAATTTTTTCACGCTTGTTATTGCCCTGTTTTTATATAATTTCAGGAACAGTGTGCTCATCCCTGGATTTGCATATATTGGAGGGATGGTTTTTACAGTGGTGATCATGGTCTTTTTTTTTTTAAGAAGTTTCAATATTTTTAGGTACAAGACCAAAATAAACTTTAAGCTTATAAAATTGTTTTTTGGTTATAGCCTGCAGATTATGATCGGAACTGGAGCAGGAATTATAGTTGGCTATGCAAACACAATATTACTAACTTATTTTTCTGGAATAGAGGCGGTTGGATCCTTTAATATTGCACTTCCTACTGCAGGATTAATGGTTATTTTTGCAAAAACCTTTGGAATGATTTTAGTTCCAATGTCTTCGGAATTATGGATAAAAAAAGCAAAAAATAAAATTAAGCAGATTCTGGAATTGATATATCATTTCTTGTTCATTATGATTGTTCCTGCGATATTTACGATTTTTGCGTTCACAGATATTGTTGTAAGATTAGTTTTTGGAGATAAATATCTTATAAGGGAGATTTTAATTTTGGGTATACCTGTAAATGAGACTACCTTGTCCTTGAAAATTCTTTTGATAGGAATTTTGCTATCAGTTATTGCTAGGATTAATTTTTGTGTAATTTCTGGAATCGGGCAACCAAAGAAAAGAACGATTTCAGTTTATTTAGCTGCTTTTTCAAGTTTAATTTTTTCTTTTGTATTGATACCATTTATTCATGCTGTTGGAGCATCTATAGCAACGTCTATTAGTTATATGGTTTTGTTGATTTGTTCTTTTATTTTTCTTCGAAAATTCATTGAAGTTAATGTTCCTGTTCTGGACTGGATTAAAGTCAGCCTTATTGGAGTTGTTTATTTAACTGCAATATTTTTTTTAAAAAGAGTAATTGAACTTCCTGTTTTTCTGGAGATGGGGATAGTAATCGGAATAAGCATGAGTGTCTATGTAGTTCTTCTATTTGTTTTTAAAGTGTTAAAAGTCGAGCAGATAAAAAAAATATTTTTTTGTTTTTTTCAAATGTAGTCAAAACTCAGACCCTACCACCCGTGGGCTACGCTACACAACACTGGTGGGAAGCTCAACTTCTAATTTTCATAATTAATTTGTAAATATTTAATATTACTATATTTATTATGTTGATAATCAATCTCAGGATTATTTATTAAAGCATTTTTGATTTCATTAATTCCACATATTATATCATTTTTAAGATTAATATCCAAATCCGTTCTTAATTTATTAAAATCAACTCTATAATTTCTTTTATCAATATCTTTATCTTGAATAATTATTTGAGTGTCGGGAATTTGTTTTTTTATCAATTTCCCAATTTGATTAATTGTACAATTGTTTTTTTCTATACCAATATTGTATATTTGCCCGCCTGTTTTTTCAATAGGAGATTCTAGTATCCTAATAATACTCTCTGAAATATCCTTCACATGGACATTAGGTCTCCATTGATCACCACCAAAAATAGTAATTTTTTTGTCTCTTAATGCTTTTGCTGTCAGTAAATTGACAACTAAATCAAATCTTGGTCTATGTGAAAAACCAAAAACCGTTGCAAATCTAAGTATTGTAGGAAGAAAATTTTCATCCTGCATTTCAGTAAGCGCATTTTCTGATGCTATTTTCATTTTTGCATACAAAGATACTGGTTTAAGAGGAGATTTTTCATTCAATAATTTATTCCCCTCAGATGCCCCATACACACTACAGGACGAAGCATATAACATTCTATTTATTTGAAAATGTTTGCAAACTGATGCAATAGTTTTTGTAGCAATATAATTTATTTCTTGTGTTTTTTTTGTATCTAAAGCACATGCTGGATCTCCAACTATCTCAGCCATATGAACAACTGCATCCACTCCTGTTAAGGCTTTTGTAATATCAGAAATGTTTCTGGTGTCACCTTTAATAATCTTTAAATTAGAGTTATTTTCAAACTTCTTTAAAGAATTTTTAACATAAAGAAATCTGTCTAAAACATTAACTCTATATTTTTGTGAAAGTAAATTTTCAACTAAAATTGATCCTATATAGCCTCCTCCACCAATTACTAAAATTCTATTTAATTTTTTGCTAATTTTTGGAACAGGTTTATAAGAAGAGACATTACTTGCTCCAGTAAGAAGTACAAAATCCCTTACTTTTTTATCTTTATCAACTATAGGCATTCCAATTAAATTTTTTGATTTTAGTAAACTTAATCTTTCACCGAAACTACTATTTAAGTTCAGAGATATTGGATTAGTATTCATTACAGAAGACACTTTTTCATTTATACTTATTCCTTTTATTATTCCCCTTCTTATATCTCCATCTGTAACAACACCACACAATTTACTATTATTATCAGTTACAACAGCCATTTTAATACCTGCTAGGTCAATAACACGCATAGCCTTTTTTATAGTTTGATTTTTCTTTACCAATAAGTTTCTAATCGATTTCATTTTTTTACGAAAAAAATTCGTTTATTGAGTCTTTAATGTATTTAAGTTCCTTTTCAGAAATATCTGGATAAAAAGGAAGAGTTAATACTCTTTTTGAAAGCTTCTCTGTATTTGGTAAATCTCCTTTCTTAAAATTGAACAATTTTTTATAATAGGTTTTTAAATGAACTGGTTTAAAATATATTTTATTCATAATACCTTTTTTTATTAAATAATTTTGTAAATCATTCCGTATTTTTTCATTTTCTAATTTAATTGAATACATTTGATAAACCTGATAATGTTTATCAAGCTTTTTTAGAAGTTTAATTTGTTTTATTTTAGATAATTCTTTATCCAAGTAGCGTGCTTTTTGTCTTCTTTTTTCAATTAATTTTTCTATTTTATTAAATTGAGCTAATCCAAGAGCTGCACACATTGTTGGCATTCTGAAGTTGTATCCTACTTGGATGTAATCATTATCTTTACTAGATGAAAAATAATCTTCGTTTAATTCAACTCTTCCATGAGATCTAATTATTTTTGATTTTTCATATACTTCTTCTGAGTTAGTAACAATTAATCCTCCTTCTCCAGTTGTAATAACTTTATTCTGACAAAAGCTAAACATGGAAGAATCACCAAAGGTTCCCACTTTTTTATCATTAATATTTGCTCCAAGTGATTCTGCTGCATCCTCAATTAAAAAAATATTGTTCTTGTCTGCAATTTTCCTCAATTTCTGAATATCCCTTGAAGGAAATCCTCCATAATGAAGAGGAATTATTGCTTTTGTGTTTTTATTAATCCTTTTTTTTACATCTTCTGCATCTAATCCAAAAGTATCAAATTCAGTTTCTGCAAAAACAGGTTTTCCTCCTGCAAGAATAACAGCGTTTGCTGTTGCAATAAATGTAAAAGAAGGCACTATAACTTCTTTTCCTCTAATATTATAAGCCAATAATATTGTATGCAAAGCAGAGGTTCCTGAATTGAAAGCTAATGCATATTTTGTGCCTACAAAATTTGCTAATTTCTTTTCGAATTCATTTATCTCTGGACCAGAAGCCCAATATGTTCCTCGTTTGATAATTTCGGATATAGTAATAATATCGTTTTTATCACTATATGTTTTAAAAAGTGGTATTTTCCAATTCATTAAATTTCACCTCGAAATTGTTTGTCTTTTAAAAAATTAATATAGTCTTTTTCAGATAATATGAATTTTATATCGTGAAGAATTAAAAAAGGAAGATCTTTTGCATATGGAAAAAATGTTGCTTGAACTCTTTTTTTTATTTCTTTATTATTCATTGAAATATCTAATTTACAAAGTCTTTGTAAATCTTTTCTTTTGTAAGGAACTCTTTGCCATTTTTCTTCTGAATTTGGCAATTCTTTATTATTTTTAATATAGGTCATTATTTGACTAAATTGAAAAAACATATTTTTCATTGAAATATCTTTCAATTCTTTTACAGTAATTTCTTTATTTATCCTAAACCTATTAACTTTTATAATTGAACCTGAATCTACTTTAGGAAGCATATGATGACAGGTTACACCATATTCAGTTTCTTGATTATAAATTGCAAAATTATAGCAACCTATTCCTGGATATTTAGGACATCCAGGATGAAAATTTATTGAGAATTTCATTTTATCCAAAATATACTCTGGGATAATCCATGGAGATAAATATGAAATTAAATAATCATATGATTCATCAATTTTAGGAAGACTTTCTCCCTTTTCCCCTATTAATATTTTTGAGTTAGGAAAATAATTTAGTAAATACTTAGAAACTTTGTTACAATGTTTATTTTTTTTGGATAACATTAATATTTTCATTTTGTCTTTATTATTTTTTATATATTTCCTTAAATTATAGAAGATTTAATGCAACTAACAAGATTGTCTTTACTTTTCTTCATTTCTTTTAAATAATTGTAATACGGATTAGTTCCAATTTCAAGAACGATGTTTATTTTTTTGTTTTTTTGTTTTTTTGTTTTTTTTAAAATGTCTATTAAGAATTTGAGATTTAGTCTATCCATAACATTTTTATTATATGATTTTCCAAAATAATTTAGAGGTAAATGTTCTCCAATAAAAGGAAGCTTATTAATAGGATTAAAGAAATAATTATAATAATCTGTTCCGCATAAATGAATTATAAATATAAAATCAACTAAGTTTTTAATAAATTCCTTATATGTTTCATTAATTTTATTTATTACTTTTTTTTCATTATTTAGAATAAACTCTTTTATTTCAATTTCAGCTTCAGGTAATTTTGAGTTAATACTTGTTTTTCTAAACACATTAAAAATAACAGTTAAATATAAATGTTCAATATCAAAACAAATCTTAATATTTGATTTTGTTTTTTTTATTATATATAATAAATCTTTATATGAATCAATTAAACACCTGTTATTACCCTCTTGATTTAACCAGTATGCATCATTTTCAATACAAATGTTTACTTTTGTTCCTAGTTTATTAAGTCTATTAATCAATAAGTCTAGCATTTGTTTTTTAGTAAATTTATATGAGTCAAAATTTGCATTATGTAAAACAATATTTGGAATTCTTTTTTTTCTTGAAAAAAGATATAATTTTCTTAAAGATTCAAAAGATTTATTTCCAATTTCTTTTTTATCAATTATATTAAATTTTTCTAAATTTTTACTAATAATTACATATTTAGGATTATGAACTGAAATAATTTTTGAAGTTAATTTTGAAGTATTTAAACTACTTAAATCATTAACTTTGGATAAATATAACTCGAAACTACTAAAACCGTATTTTTTTAAGCTTTTAATTAATTTCAAGTCTCCTTTTCCACAAATATTAAATTTCATTTTAAAAATTAGTTTTTTTAAAAAAACTTAAAAATTTTTCGTCTTTTATTGAGTTTATTTTTCTTAAATCAGGTTCTTTTTTAAATAGTTCAAAAATTTTTTCAAGAGTAATTATAGAATCTTTTGAATAAAGTTTATCAAATATTTTTTTTATTAAAATAAGATCTTCTTTTGTATCTAATGTAAGTTTTAGTTTATTATCCTGAAGGTTTTCTGGAGCAGTAACTTTAGCGATTTTAAAATACGTTTTATTTAAAAGAATATATAATGTGATATGTTCTCTCATTTTAGTATCTTTAACAGTTTTTTCTAGTTTCTCAAGTGTTTCTATACTTATAACTTCAGTACCTGTTCCAAGAGGATATCCTCCAACTATTCCTGTTATACTTTTATTATATGTATAATCATAATTATTTGTTTTATGGGTTTTAATATTTTTAATAAGACCTTTTCTTGAAAAAAAAGGACAGTCTCCATTAATTCGTGCAATAACTTTAGCATCAACACATTTTGCAGCATCGTAAAATCTTTTTAATACATTTTCTTCACTTCCTCTAAATACTTTTATATTCAAGTCATTTACAAGATTCACTAAGTGAATATCTTCTCTTCTTCTTGTTGTTGCAAGAATAATGTCATCAAAAATATTAATTGAATTTAATCTATTCACAATATGTTCAATTATAGTTTTACCTCCAATCTTAATTCTTACTTTATTTGGAAGTCGTGTACTATTAGTTCTTGCAAGAATTATTGCTGTAGTTTTCATTTAAAAATCAGTCCAAGAAAAAAGTTCATCATATTCAATGTCTTTTTTTAGTTCTTTTCCAATAATTTTTTTATAATCTTCAGGAGGAATTCCAATACCTGGACGCTTAAAATCAAGATCTTGGTTTGTAATTATGTGGCCCTTCCTTAAATTTTTTGTTGCAACAAGACTTCTTCTAAAAATTTTTCTTTTTTCCAGTTCAATATCATGAACTATTCGTTCCTTTTTTCCAAGTGCTTCGTAGATTCTTTTACTTCCCTTAACAATTTTTTTCATATCATCAGGATCTGCTGAAATTCTATGATCCCATCCGGGTAGATCTTTATGGAGAGTAAAATGTTTTTCAACAACACATGCCCCCAATGCAACTGCAGCCAAGGGGATTTCATATCCAAATGTGTGATCCGAGAACCCAACAGGAATTTCAGGAAACAACTCCTGTAATTTTAAAATATTTCTTAAATTAATAATTGAGTCTTCCGGAGGATAAATTGATATACAATGAAGCAATATTATTTTATTATTTCCTGTATCTTTTATTGTTTTAATAGCTTTTTTTACTTCATTGTAGGTTGACATGCCTGTTGAAAGTATTATTATTTTATTTTTTTTTGCGATATATTCAATAAAGGGATAATTATTTAAATCCATTGATGCAATTTTTATTAATTCACAGTTTAATATATCTGAATTAAAATCAACACTTTCTTTATAAATTGGAGTTGTAAAATAGATAATTTTTTTTTTTTTACAATATTTTTTTATTTCAGTTGCTTGTTTTTGAGTAAATGTGTATTTCTTAACTTCTTTTTTTAATTCAGTATGAGTTTCTGAAAAGTGTTTTCTTAATGTAGGATCTAATTTTAAGATCTCATTTTGTCTAGGATGGTCTTCATAGCAAAAACTTGAGAAAAGTCCTGTATCAAATGTTTGAAACTTTACCGCATCAAGTCCAGAGTCTCTTGCTTTATCAATCATAATTTTTGCTAAATTTATATCTCCATTATGATTTGAACCAATGTCTCCAATTATAAATGGGGGATAGTTATTTCCAATTACTTTATCTTTTAACTTAATTCCATTCATTTTTATCCTTTAAAATATTTTTTAATTCATTAAATTCAACATATCATAC
>WJJD01000186.1 GCA_014729915.1 Candidatus Woesearchaeota archaeon
ATGTAGCAGATTTTAATTCAGATGGTATAGATGACAGGATTGTAAATATAGAAAAGCATGGGGATTGGTTTTTACAAATTTGTTACGGAACTGAATTTGGAAAATGTAACAAACGGTTTTATCAATTGCCTAAGCTGCCTGAAGGATGTGAATACTCAAGAAATTACACTATAGTTAAGGAGAGCAACCCGCCGAATATAAAAGTAGGAATTTTCTGTGATAATAATAAGGAAATTCTTCATCTATTACTCTATCGAAATTGTGGAAATGATACTTCTGGTATGGCAATATTTAAAGTTCCCCAATCAAAATTAGAGCAAATATGCAGCGGACAATAATTAAACTAGTAATATTTTTATATCTTATTGATATAAGTAATAAGATGAGTAACCGATTGGCATATTTTTTATCCGATAACTTAGGGAGAAATTCTAAATTCATGATTTTATTGCTGATACTTTTAATAACATTTAATGCTTGTGAAGAAGGCAAAAACTCAACACCTGTCTGTGGAGATAGTTTATGTTCAGGAAATGAGTACTGTTATAACTGTCCTCAAGACTGTGGAGAATGCCAAAAAACTTATCCATGTATGCCTTGTGAGGATATTCCTGGCGTTGACAAACAAACTAAAGGAAATGTTAATGGAATCTGCACTGGTGATGGCAGCTGCGATGGATCAAGTTATCCTGTAAATGGATGGATTTATCACATTGATTCAGATAATTCCGACCATTGGAACAGCTGTTCTGGCTGGGAAGACGGAACAGAAATTGAGTGTAATTCTAATGATTATCCTATCTCATGTGTATGTAACCAAGAACATGGGCCAGGAGAACTTACTTCTGAAGAGACAACACCTGTAGGAGTGGGAATAGTAAAAGACATAGTTCCTGAAGGGTCATATGAAACCAGTTATCCTTCTATCTACAAAGATAATATCATATATACAATACAAAAAGAA
Organism: Candidatus Woesearchaeota archaeon; assembly: GCA_014729915.1. Classification (GTDB taxonomy): domain Archaea; phylum Nanobdellota; class Nanobdellia; order Woesearchaeales; family GW2011-AR15; genus WJJD01. Next base: position 965 of record WJJD01000186.1, read on the forward strand.
GATACTGCTCAGTCAATTGAACAAGAATATGGCCTTACTGAATTTGGCTTTACTATATCAGACCTATTATTACTAAACCATCATATAAAAGATGAAAAGGAATTATTAACTCCTGGAACAGAAATAATTATTCCATATAATACTGTGCCTGACCCATTGGATTCAATTAAAGTAAGAATTGGGAATGATTTAATGTATGATAAAAATGGAAACAAGATTACTGATCCAAACAGACAAGTAAGGGAAATACAGTTTTTACTTGATTTAGGAAGCTATATAAAAATACATGAATATGTAGAAACAATTGATGAGATTAATACTGTTGAAGATTGGATTGATCTTCATATCCATGCATGGAATAAAATGCTTATTGATGCTGATGTTAATATCAGGGTAGAGCTTAAAACCATTCTTTTGTGTATTGAAGGTCATTTAGGAAACTATGATCCTATTAAAGATGAATTTTATACTCCTTATACAATCGGTGAGACATGGGGATTAGGCGGTATTCCTGGACAATATGCACTAGTCTGTGAGGGGGAAGCTGGATTTTGTTATGGGGATGAACAAAAAAAATTACCATATGATCCTAAAGCAATAATAAATAGAGAAAAGATATATCTAGGAAGTGATTATAATCCCAAAGCACCTAAAGAGTTTATTGTGGCTAATCCTGAGAATCATTTAGACATAACGATGATGCATGAAACAGGTCATAAATATTTTGGATTAGTTGATTTATATGTATATGTACTCTCGTTAGATTCAGGCAGCAGCAATCCTTTTGAAATTGGTAAGTATTATGAGCATGATATAGTAGCATATTCAGCAACAGGGCATAATGAAATTATGAGCGGAACTGTTAGGGAACAATTTAAATTAAAGTTATCAGATATTTCAATTTACCTTTTAGAGGAGAAAATTAATAATAATTATAATTATGAAAAAAAATTTTTGAGTGAAGAAACTCCTGAGAGAATTCCGGCTAAAACTACAATTAATATAAAAGATAATAGCAATATCATATCAAATGGAAATGTGAAATTGTATGGATCAATCGTATCCTATCATGAAAAGGGTTATTTTGATCCAGAAAAGATTATACTTGAAACTGATTTAAATAATGGTCAATTTACTATTATTAAGGAGAATGTGTTCCCGGAACCTACAGGAATAGAATATAAAGGTCGGGTTATTTATACACAAATTAATCTTATTTTAATTGAAGTATATCTACCTGAAAGACAATTGACTTATTATTGGATAATGGATTATTATAAGTTTGAAATGGCTAAACATGAACAAGGTGATGCAGCAGAACTTACATTGGATTTAAATCAGGCCAGGTTTATTAAAAACCCAGATGGAACGTACGAAAAAACAGAGTTCCAGCTTGAACAGGAAAAAATATATCTGGATGAAAAAATTTAATTCTTCTTAGGCATCAGGTCAATTGCTTCTTTATATGCATCTTCAATTGCACCTTTTATTGATTCTGCATATGTCGGATGCGGATGTATGGTTTTTAAGATTTCTTTACAGGAGATTTTATTTTTTATTATTACTGCTGCTTCTGAAATTAACTCTGTTACATTATGGCCAATCATCTGGCAGCCTACAAGCAAATCATCTTTTATCACTACTTTAATAAATCCAGTTGTATGGCCTTCTCCTCTTGCCCTTGCATTTACAATCATAGGGAACTTTCCGACTTTCGTATCATCAACTTCTGTCTCATTTGCTCCGACTTCAGCAACCTCAGGGATTGTGTAGATACACGCAGGAACAACATAGTTCATTTTTGTGTTTTTTCCCATTATGTTTTCTGCAGCAACAACAGCCTGTTGGATCCCGACATGTGCAAGGATGCTTTTTCCTGTTATATCTCCTATTGCATAGATGTTTTTCTTGTTTGTTCTCATGTGGTTGTCAACTTTTATGCCTGTTTTTGAATATTTGATTGAGTTATTTTCCATCTCTTCTTTGTCCACATTTGCACGCCTTCCTATAGCAACAAGGATCTTGTCTGCCTTAAGTGTAAGTTTTTTTCCTTCTGTCATATCTTCAATTTCTACTGAATTGCTTTTTGCAGAAAGGACCTTGTGTTTGGTAAAAATGTTTATCTTTTTTCTTGAATATGCTTTTTCAAGCTCTTTTGAAATTTCAGGGTCTGCATTTACTAATAACCTTTCCATCATCTCAACTATTGTTACTTCTGAACCCAATATAGAAAATAATGTTGCAAACTCCAGACCAATAACACCTCCGCCTACAATAATTAGTTTTTCAGGGATCTCTTTTATCTGGAGAAGTTCTTTGCTGGAAAGTATGTCCTCTCCGAGCTTGATGAATCCAGGAATGATAGGTGAAGAGCCTGTTGCAACAACAATATTTTTTGCTTTTATTGTTTTGTCATCTACCTTAACTTCGTTGTCAGAGATTATTTTTCCTTGTCCATGAATAAGATCAACATCATTTTTTTTAAGAAGTGTCTCTATGCCTTTTCTTGATATCTTTACAGTTCGGTCCCTGTGCTTTGTGATCTTTTTAAAATCAATCTCAAAGTCTTTGACATCAATACCGAACCTTGAACTCTTTTTTATTGTATCAACAATCTTTGCAGAAGTTATCATTGCTTTTGTTGGGATGCAGCCCCAGTTTGTGCATATCCCGCCAGTAAGATCTTTTTCAATTACAGCGGCCTTGCCTCCAAGCTGAGAAACCCTTATTGCGCATGTATATCCTGCAGGACCAGATCCGATAATGACAGCATCATATTCAGTAATTTTAACCACCCCGTTATTATTTAAATTAAAAAAAATAATGGTTAATAAGCATTTAGGTTTTGTATTTGGTAACGGGCTAATGCAGTTCATGAGGAAAAACAATTTTCCATATTTAAAAATAGTGTGGATGATTTAAATCAAAAGCCCATGTTTTTCCTCATGAATTTCATTTTATACATTAGCCCGTTACCACATACGGTTTTAATGGGATGATTATAAATTATATTAACTTGAATTTATCTTTAAAAAAACAGTGATGATTTGGCCAGGCGAGGCGAATGCCGAGTAGGATTTTCTGAAGGAAAATCCGTCTGTGCCTGAATCATCATCACTGTTTTTTATTTAACACAATGTTCTCTATGTGCAGGATATTCCTCTTTTACAGAAGCTATGGTAATTATTGTTGCCCGCTACTTCTTGCTTTCATTATCCCTTCAGCAATGGACTCAACACTCAATCCGAACAATTTTACCTTATTTTTTTTCATAAAATACTTAATTTTATCTGTTAATGAATCTGAATCAAGTTTGCAGTCGATCAATTCTTTTTCAAGCTTCTCAATCGCTTCTTCAGGATAGGCAAAGAAATCTCCCTTTATTTTAATGTCTGTTATTTTATTATTCTTAAAATTCAGATCAATCTTCAATAATTTTTCTTCTTTTTTTTTTGTTACTGATTTTCCTTTTATGCTAATCACCCCATGCTTCAGGCTCTAAAGAATGGATTATCTGAAAGATTCCCCAGACAATCAATATCAAAAGAACCCATGAAAAAAAAGTTATGAAATCTATTGTCATGCTTGTATAGATTACAACAGTTGCCATGTATGCAGTAATATTTATAGGAATCACTGAGGATAGTGTAAAGGCAAGCCATTTGGGCAGCTTGTGATAGAAATTGAGATACAAAAGGAATATTCCTGACAGGATAATTACCAGGGCGATCGTAAATCTTGCATAAGGAAAAGTAAGATATGGATGGTTCTTGTCAAAGATCCTTCTTAAAAGATCGATTCCCACAAAGCAGAGCAAAAGGCTGTTTGAAATAGCAGAGTTCCAGCCAAGCTCCTCTTTTTTATATCTTCCGAAGTAGATCTCTATCAAGACTAAAGATCCGATCAATGGCAAAGAGACCCATATTATCTCGGGATCTGTCAGGGGAGCAAGCACAATCCTCATCAGTCTTGAGATTATCTTGTCTATCATAAATAGGTTAATCTAAAGTGAAATATATAAATTTACTGATAATTGTGGCTCCGTAGAAATACTTTAGGAATAAAAGAGTTTTAAAGAAAAATTAATAATCTAAATTTTCATACAATGGAAATTCTTTGCAGAGCTCAACTACTTTTTCTCTGATGATGTTTAATTTCTCATTGTTTTTTATCTCTTCCCTGAATTCAGATAGGTTCTCTTTTCTTTCTTTTTTTGTGTCTCCTAATTCATAATCCTTAACTTCATAGACAATCTCTGAGATCCATTTCCCTATCTTTTCCATCTCTGATTCTTTCATGCCTCTTGTAGTAAGGGCAGGTGTTCCCAGTCTTATTCCCGAAGGGTAATATGGAGAGGATGGATCAGCAGGGATAGTGTTCTTGTTTGTTGTTATTCCGGAAAGGTCAAGTGCTTCCTGTACAAATATGCCTTTTCCTTTTCCAAAAGGAGTAAGATCAATCAACAACAAATGGTTGTCTGTTCCATCTGTAACTACCTTGACATCATTTTCTATGAGTGATTCTGCCAGAGCCTTGCAGTTTTTTACGATCTGCTTTCCGTAATCATTGAATTCTGGTTTTAATGCTTCTCCTAATGCGACTGCAATTGCTGCTGTCTTATGGTCGTGAGGACCACCCTGGAGCCCTGGAAAGATTGCCTTATCTACTTTTTTTCCTAATTCAGGATCCTTTTTTAAACCTTTTTCTGTAACCATTATCATCGCTCCTCTAGGACCTCTTAAGGTCTTGTGGGTTGTTGTTGTTATGATATGTACATGTTTAGCAGGACTTTTGTGAGCGCCTGCAACAATAAGGCCTGCAATATGTGCTATGTCAGCAGAAAGATATGCATCTACTTCATCAGCTATTTCTGCAAATTTTTCAAAAGGAAATTCCCTTGGGTAAGCAGTTGCTCCGCACCAGATGAGTTTGGGCTTGTGTTCTTTTGCCAGTTTTCTCAGCTCTTCAAAATCAATATAGCCGTTTGGTTTAACATGGTAGGGCACACTATTATAGAATGTTCCTGTGGCGCTTACTTTCCAGCCGTGTGTAAGATGTCCTCCATCCGGAAGATTAAGACCCATCACTATATCTCCTGGTGAGCAGACTGCCATATAGACCGCAAAATTAGCAGGGCTTCCTGAATACGGCTGCACATTAACATGGGCTACATTGAACAGTTTTTTTGCTCTTTCTATTGCAAGGAGTTCAACCTGGTCAATAAACTCGTTTCCCCCGTAATATCTTTTTTTTGGATAACCTTCAGAATATTTGTTTGTAAGAACTGAGCCCAGTGCTTCAAGAACAGCACGCGATACAAAATTTTCACTCGGAATCATCTCAAGGCCGAATCTCTGCCTGGTAAGCTCCTTTTTTATTATATCGTATGTTCTATTGTCTTTGTTTTTAATAGACTCTATCAATCTGACCACCCCTTGTAATAGAAAAAATCATGAGATATATATAATTTATTAATTAATCTGCGTAATTATAGATTCATTCTGAGTTTTTTATTTTTGTTTTTCAACCTGATTAGAA
>WJJD01000032.1 GCA_014729915.1 Candidatus Woesearchaeota archaeon
AGAGTGTAAAGATTTTTACAAAGGACAAAATCGGACTTATTGAAACAGTTCTTAATTATTTTGTCGACAAAAAAATCAATGTCATTTCAATAAATGTCAAGGATAGGGGCAAGGTTCTTCTTTTGACATTGAAGATTGAGGCAGGCACAGATGAACAGATTAAAAAGATAAACTCTTTAAGAAAAGATCTTAAGGCTGTAACAAGGGTGGAGATTGATTGAATGAAATCTGGTTTGGTTCTTTTGTCTACCGGAATAGACAGCCCTGTTGCTTCGATGATTCTTAAAGACAAGGGTGTAGCTATTAATTTTTTGAATTTTGGCTACGAAAAAAAACCAGGAAATAAATTGATGAAATTATTTAAAATATTAAATAAGGAGCATAATTCGAAGCTTTTTTATGCTGATTTTAAGAAAATACAGGAAACAATAATGCAAAAGTGCTACTCAAGATACCAGTGTATAATATGTAAAAGATTTATGTATAGATTAGCTGAAAAAATCGCTGAAGAAAAAAATTTTGAGTTTCTTGTCACTGGCGAGAACCTAGGTCAGGTTGCATCGCAGACTTTAGACAATATGGCTGTGCTAGATAATGCAGTCTCAAAAACAGTTATAAGGCCTCTTCTTACGTATGATAAGCAGGAAATTATTGATAGGGCAAAAGATTATGGTATATTTAAGATTTCTATTAAAGATCAGAAAATTTGTCCTTATGTACCTTCTAACCCTGCAACAAGATCAACAATAGAAAAAATTGAGAAAGAAGAAGCAAAATTAGAGGTTGAGAAACTGATTGAAGAAGTTTCAGGTTGTTTGGAATAATTTATTTTATTTATTTTTTTACAGTCCCTAACAAACAAGAGTCAAGCAACCAATTTTTTTTCCCAGACTAAATTTTTACTCCATTCCAAAAAATATTTATATTAGTTTCCATTTGAAAATAATAACATAATTTTATTACTTTAAAATGGAGGGGATTTTTAATATGAAAACCAGTAGACTATTCTTTATTTTAGGAATTTTTTTAATTGTTGCATTGAATGCATGCACGACCTATGAGTACCAGCCGACTTCTCTAACTTGTCCTGACGGGACAGTCTTAACTTGTCCTTCTGATGATAATCAGACAAGCTTGGAAGGAAATGAGCTAGAGATGAATCATGATCAGGAACAAGAAAAAGAACAGGAAGAACAACCAGATGAGGAAGAACAGGAAGAACAACCAGAAGAAGAAGAGCAGGAACAAGAAGAAGAAGAGCAGGAACAAGAAGAAGAAGAGCAGGAACAAGAGGAAGAGCAGGAAGCTGATATAACTGTTGTTGAGGGAGAGTTAGTTGATATAGATCCTCAGGTAACTGATCCTGATGGTGATGAGCTGTCAATTGAATTTTCAGAGCCTTTGAATGAGGACGGAGAATGGCAGACTGAACAAGGAGATGCAGGATTATACACTGCCACAATCACTGTTTCAGACGGAGTGTCTACTGTAGAAAGAGAGATTACCATTCTAGTACTTCCGGGAAACATGCCTCCTGAAATCGGGATAGAAGAGACACTTGAGTATGATGAAGGGGATAGGATAGTCCTTGATCCGGAAATTACTGATCCAGATGACGAGAATGTAACTGTAAGCTATTCAGGATGGATAAAGTCAAGTGTCTATGAGACAGATTATGATGATGCAGGAGAGTATACTGTAACAATAACTGCTTCAGACGGGACAAGCACAGTAGAAAAAGAGATTACAATAGTTGTAAACAATGTGAACAGAAAGCCGGTTCTTGAGCTTTTGAATGTTGAGGACGGCATGCTTGAAATAACTGAAGGACAGACAGCCATGATAATTGCAGAAGCATCTGATCCTGACGGGGATGAGATTTCTATAAATTTTTCAGAACCTTTTGATGAAAACGGAGAATGGGAGACAGAAGAAGGGGATGCCGGGGAGCAGGTTGTAACTGTGACTGCAAACGACGGCGAGGCTAGAACAAGAAATGAAGTGCTTGTAATTGTCAATCCGCAGAACATGCCTCCTGAATTTGAGGAGATTGATGTTGTTGTTGTGAATGTAGATGACAACCTTATGGATTATATAAAGCCTGAAGCAACTGATCCTGAAGGAGAGGAAGTTATTATCAGCTATTCAGGATGGGTGGATGACATTGATTATGTTGCAAAGGAAGAAGATGCAGGAACACATGAGATAACAATCACTTACAGCGATGGCGTTAATGAGGTTGAGCAGGTTGTTTCAGTCAGGGTAAACAGGCCGCCTACATTCGAAATTTAATTTTTTTTTTATTAAAATGACAGAATTCCAATTAGCAGACACTGATACCATTGATAGAAAAGTATTTGAGGCGATATCTGGTTTTTCACCAGAACCTATTTCCCATATCTTTGAACCAATTGAAACTCCTTTTTCATATGATGTCCTGACTGCTGAAGCAGCAGCTAATAAACTTTTTGAAAAAGGAGATATTGCTGTTGTAACCGGCGGAACCTTCGGAGATGAAGGAAAGGGATTTACAGTTGACTTGTTAGCAAAATTTGCTGATTTTGTTTTCAGAGCAAATTCCGGAGAAAACGCAGGACATACTGTTTATTACACTGATAAAGATGGGGACAGAAGGTCTTTTGTTTTTCACCTAGCTCCATCCGGCACATTAAATAATGATATCATTAACTTTATTGGACCAAAATGTGTGATGGATCCTGTTAATTTCTATAAAAAAGAAATTGAACCACTTTATGATATAGAAATGCAAGGGGGAGAAAAATGGGCTGGTAATAATTTATTCATTGGAAATGTCAAGCTTGTTGCGCCATATCACAAAATAATGGATTTTATTGGCAAGCCACCTTTATCTTCCACTTTGATGGGCATGTCTGAAGCACACGGTCATATGTACAGGAAAAAAGGGTTAAGGCTGAATGATGTATTTAATCTTTCAAAGGAAGTTCAGATTGGAAGAATTTTAGAAGAACTTGAAGATTATGACAAAGAATTGAAAAAATATGCCCAAAAAGTAATTGATTCAGATGACCTTAATCTATCTCTCTCTGCTGATGCATTAGAAGTAGATTTAGAAAAAATAGATAAAAATAATCTTTTTGATTTAGTCTATGATAATATTGAAAAAATAATTCTTCAAAGATGTGAAAAAGAAAATGAAGATGTTCCCGGAAGGATTCCAGATCATCTTCTTGAGTTTTTAAAACACGATGGTTCTATGGAAGATAAGGCAGAGTTCATTTATGATCTTTTCCAAGAAAACATTGCTGAAATCGACTTTTTTCAAAATCAGAGAGGGGATGTTGTTAGGAGGGCTAATGATCTTGTTAGGCAAGGAAAAAAGGGAGTCATTGAGGGAGCTCAATCATATTTTCTTGCTGGAAGTAAAGCTGTTCCAACATGGAAAGCTGGAACTTCTGCAGATACTTCTTTTTCTGGAACATTGGGAGACTCAGGGATTAATGCACACATTGCACACCCGGTTCCAATAACTGTCTTTAAAGTATGGCAGTCAAGGGTTGGCAGAGGAGAGCATGTTGGTGGTTTTGTTCCACAGACTTGGTTTATTGATCAGGAATTTAAGAGTAGAGATCATTTAGAAGGGAGATGTTTGGAATCTGAAAAAATTCAAAAACAATTTATTTCCTCTATCCTGGAAAACGGCATACTTGCCCCGACAGTCTACACTGATTTAGATGAAGAGGAATATCTGATTGGTGAGGCAGCTGCGATAAACTTCGGAAGAGACTGTGGGGAGTATGGTGCAACAACAGGCAATCCAAGAGTTTTAGGTTTTCCTGATCTTGTTCTTTGGGGAGAGACTTTGAAAAACCAGGGACCCTACTTTTCTATCTCTGCACTTGACCGCTTTGATGGTTATGAGAAAATACCTTTGGTTGTAGCTTGGCTTTATAATGATTTAGAAGGAAATAAATCTCCTGATGAAAAATACAGTAACGGGGATCTTATCAAACCAGGGGATGAACTGCCTGATGAATCATTGTGGGATAAATTCCATCCGATAATTAAACTAGTTGATGGATGGGAAGGAAATATTGAAGGAAAAGAGCCTGGAGATAATTTACCGCAAGGTTTTTTTGGTTTTTGCAGTGAAGTTGAAAACATACTTGGACAAAGCTATAAAGGAGAAGCGGAACAATATGCACCAAGAATTTTTTCAGTAGGTGTTGGTGTTGGAGATAATAACAGGATATATTTAGATAGAGAATATAACTAACAAATTTTTCAGTAATTTTTAAAAACTTTTGATTTATCTGTTAGTAGGAGGGCTCGTGGCGAACCGGTATCGCGTCCCCTTGGCTAGGGGAAGACATCGGGTTCAATTCCCGACGAGTCCATATTTTTTCCATAGAAAAATCTAAATCAAAATAAAAAAGGAAATTTTTAAAAAAAAAATTACAATTACAATTCCTTTGCTGCTAACTTTATATCTTCAGCTTTTACTGTTTTTCTTCCTGCATGCTGTGCAAAGACAATTGCTTTTTGCGATATTTCTCTTCCTATTTCTTCTAAAACATATACAAGCTCAGCTGCTGCTTTGTCACTAACCCGCTCTCCGCCGGCTTTCTCTATTATTCTCCCGCACGCTGCTTTGGGAAGTATTGTTTTTCTTTTACTCATTGTTGCTTTACTAAAAAAAAGAAAATTGGAAAATTTTGCACATTGTACAAAATTCCCGAAATTAAAGTAAAAATAACCCCTTAGTCTTTGAGTTTTTTTTATAAACTAAATTAATTACAGGCTTTAAATATTTTTCTATTCCATAAAATACATTTTTGCATTTATCTACAGTATAAATCCAATATATATTGAGAATGAGATTGGATAAGTATCTTTTGAAAATTTTTCAAAAATGGTCAAAATTATCCTGTGCTGTATAAAAAATTGTAACAAAGTTTCAATTTTTTATTCGTTATAGAAAACAATATTATATTCAGGAACCTTATTTTTTTTTGTTTTTGCTGAAATAGTTTTTTTAGTCTCTTTTTTGGACTGCTGCTTTTTTTTTTGAGACTCTTTTTTTTTTTTAATCTTTTTTTCATTTTTGAATTTTTCTTTTTTTTTCTTTTCTTCTCTACCAATTACTTCTTTGATATGGTCTTGTGTAACTACATCTTCCATCTCTTCTTCTATAGCATGCCTGCAGATATCTTCACAGTTTTCAAGAAGTTTTCTTGGATTTTTTTCAGATCTGGCAAATATTTTTTTAATGATTTCATCACTTAATATTTTGATATTTCCTATTCTTCTTCTAATGAGAGCAATTGCCTCTTTTTCACTTAGTTTTGCTGTCCTTATTACATTCCCGTCCAATAAATCTTCAATTTCTTCCGGAAAGTCAACTTCGTAATAATCATTGTTAACAAAAATTACGGATTTTATGATTCCCTTATGATAATATTTTAGAGTTTGTTTTGCATTATTTTTTTTTAGCTTTTTGATCTCATCAAGCAGAAGAATTATATTATGAGGCTTTATTCCCATAATTTTGTTTATAAAACTGTTTGATCCCTTGATAAGATTTTTTATATTGAAATCTTTTTTTGCTAAGTTATAATTGTAATAAATTACTTTTTTGTCTCCCCTGTACCTGTTTATAATGTTTTTTAAAATTGTTGTTTTTCCTGAACCATATGTGCCGTCAATAAAAATCATCTGTCCGTTATCAATTTTACTGTAGATATAGTCAAGATCATAAGCAATCAATTCATCATGAAATGAAGCTGGTTTGATACTGAAGGGATTATTGTAAAACCCGATTTCTCTATACCATAGTTTACTCATTTTTTATCACCTAAAATTTTTTCAACATCAACATACTTTATTCTGGAATCATTATTTTGAACAACTAATTTTGCAATTTTTTTGCAATTCTTTATCATCTTCTTAGGATTTCTGTCTGACCTTTTGAAAATCTCAATTATCAGTTCATCAGTTAAAAGATTTGATTCTCCAATCCTGTTTCTGATAATTTCAACTGCATCATGCTCATCAATTTCTGGTATTTCTTTTATCCTTGAGCCGATCCTGTCTTTAAGGCTGGCTGAGATTTTGATATCCTTAAATTCTTCACATGTAAATATGATTGATCTGAGATAATTCTGATCAAAATAAAATTTGATACGTTCATTGTTCTTTTCAGAAAGATTCTGGGCATTGTCAAGCAGAAGAACCATGTTTTTTGGTTTTTTGTTGAGAAGCTTTCCTATAATTCCGTATTTGTCTTTAAGAACTTTTGTGATATTTAGATCCTTTCCGATTTTTTCTGAATTAATATAAATAATTTTTCCTGAGCCATTGTATCTTTGTGCAACATGCATCAAAAGGCTGGTTCTTCCAAATCCGCTCTTTCCCTTTACAACAAGAAGATTTGCGGATTTTATCCTGTAATACATCTCTTTTAAGATTTCGTCCATGTTCACAAGTTTATCTGTAAATCTCTTTGGATTTGTTGAGAATGGATCTTTATCAAAATCAAAAAGTTCATAATATGGTACCATTATTTTTCCCCTCTTGCCTGCATTTCAGCTTTTTCTCTGTAAAAATTTGAAAGCTCGTAATGCTCGTCAGCTTCTCCAAACTCTTTTTTTTTATATTTTTTTTCAGCAAGTTTATGATGCTTTTTTGCTCTTCTGAAATTGTTTCTGGCAGAATCTTTCATATAAAAATATATTGCGATTACTGCTAAAAAAGCTACAATTATTCCTATTATTATTATGTATTGATTCAAAGTTTACCCCTCCAACTTTGTTTGCACTTTAAAATAGTGATTATATTTTTAAATGTTTTGGAAATTCGAAGGGTTTCGAATTTTGAAGCCGAGAAATCACAACAGAAGAAAAAAATTCAGCGAAATTTTTTAAAATGATTTGATGTATGTTTCGATTATTACAAAGAATAAATAAAGTAGGACCAGAGACATTCCTTCTTTCCAGCTGAGCCCTTTATCCGATTCAGCAAAGGTAAGGAAAATGAACGCAATAAGTATCATAAAAAATGTGCTTGAAACAAATACTAATGTGTCTCCGACAATAGGAGAGATGATTGCGGTAACACCAAGTACAAGTGTTGAGTTTGAGATAACACTTCCAATAAGATCTCCAACTGCCATCTCTTCATGGTGGCTCATTACAGCTTTTGATTCAAACATAAGTTCAGGAAGACTTGTTCCCAATGATATTATAAATAAACCGATTAAGAGAGGAGGTATACTCAATTCAAAAGAGAGAAGGCTTGCATAATCAACAACAAAATGGGCACTTATTATTAATAGTAAGAAACTGGCACAGAATAAAAGAGCATATTTTATAACTTCAACCTTGCTTACGGGAGGAATAGTTTTTCTGAAAAGTCTTTCCTGCCTGAACATTGACCAAATATAACCAGCAAATACAAACAGCAGAATAAAACCGTCAATTCTTGAAATACCTCTTGGTGTATTTGGAAATATACCTAAAAAATTCCAGATCTTATGATCAATCATCAACAGTGCAGGAAGAATAACTATTAACAACATGTATATAAGATCTCTTTTTATTATTTTACTTTTGATTTTTATCTCTTTTGCAAGAAGTGTTACAATGCCTATCACTATGGTAAGATCCATTATATTTGATCCGATTGCATTTCCAAGAGCAAAAATCGGTTCTCCGTCAAGAGCTGATACAATTCCAACAAAAAGCTCAGGAAGAGAAGTAGATATTGCCATTATTATGAATCCGATTGTAAATTCGTTTAATTTGAAAAATGAGGATATCTTGACTAGTGATTTGACGAGATAATCGCTTGATTTAACAAGGAAAATACAAGCGGTCATGAAAAAAAAAAAGTGTTGTATTATCATACTTTAGAAATTTATTCTGGTGGTATTTAATCTTTTTGGTTTTTAA
>WJJD01000033.1 GCA_014729915.1 Candidatus Woesearchaeota archaeon
AGAAATTGATATAAACAACAACTCTTTTATTTTTTTTAGGTACATATTCTGTCACCTCAGATAGATTTGTACCTAATCACCCCTTAGCTTATAAGGGGTGATTTCATTTATATGAGTTTTGGTCGTTTTTCAGAATACCCTCATCTTCATTATGAAAAGCTTTTAATATAGAAATTTATTTTATGTTTTTTATGGATGAAGTTATTAACAGTTATAAGAAACTTAAAGACAAATACCGTCTTCCTGAATATGATGAGCTTGACAGGGAATTTCTTATCGGAGATATTGAAAAAAAGGATTATCTTCTTGAAAGAATAAGAAAACTGATTGAAGAAAAAATAAGATCAATGATAGATATTCTTGAAAATATCCTTCAGCCGGACAGCAACCTTATCAATATTTATGAGTACAAATTTATTGATGATGGTAAAAAGCAGGAGGTCTATAAAATATTTAAAAAATTTGTTATGTATCTAAGACTCTGTGAAGAAGCATCCATCCTAAAACAAGAACAAAAGACAGCAGAGTTTATCAGTAAGTTTTATTCTGATTACAGTCATCTGAAAAAAGAGACTGTTTCAATTGTAAGACTTCTTAAGGAGTCTTGGGAAAAAGAATCAAATATAAAGGAGGAATTAAATTATCTTGGTTAAGATGAATCTTGTTTTCTTAGGACCGCCCGGAGCAGGAAAAGGCACACAGGCAGGACTTGTATCAGAGTATTTTGACATCCCCCATATTTCTTCAGGCGATATATTCAGGAAAAACATTTTCACAAAAACTAATCTGGGCAAAAAAGCTAAAGAGTTTATTGACAAGGGTGTACTTGTTCCTGATAAAATTACAAATACTATGGTTAAGCTGCGATTAGAAAGAAATGACTGCAAAGATGGTTTTATTCTTGACGGTTACCCAAGGACTGTTGCGCAGGCGGACTTTCTTTCAGGCATAACTGATATTTCCTGTGTAATAAATTTTATTCTATCTAAAGAAGAGATTGTCAAAAGGATTTCAGGAAGAAGGACATGCAAAAAATGCAGGAAAGTCTATCATGTTGAATTTAATCCTCCTGACCAAAAGAGTGTGTGTGATGAATGTGCTGGAGAGCTTATCCAGAGATCTGATGAATCTCCTGAAATTATAAGAAAAAGATTAAAGGAATATAAGAAAAAAACTGCTCCTCTTGAAAATTATTACAAAAAAGAAGATCTTCTTGTTGAAATGGATGCATCACCCTCAATTAATGAAATATTTAATGATGTGAAAAAGATCCTTAAAAAAGTTTCCAGGCTATAAATAAAAGCATTCTTTAAGATTTCTTTGTTTGATTATCTCTTCTGGGTTTTTATAGTTTAATGAAAGCCTTTGTTTTGGAGTTGAATAATCTGCAATATAAGAATTATATGATTTTAATTCCCTGATTTTGTTTTTTTTAGAATCTACATCAAAACATCTTATTTTCTTAGCTATGTCCAGTATGTTGAAAAGACCATTATTTGCAGCTGAGTTATTGAGAAGAAAATGAAAATCATCCCTTTTGTAGAAATGGGTTGAAACCCAGTTATAATATGACTGAATAAAAAGTTTCATTTTCAATTTATCTTTTGTTTCCTGGATGAATTTTCTTATAGCTGCACTGCCTGGCCTGAATGTAAATGGGTTTTTTGTCATCCTTCCTTCAACTGTATTGTAAAGTATCAATTTTTTTGAATAGCTAAAGTGCCTTTTAATAGAATTTAACAGATCCTTTGTCTGGTTTTCCTGGAGTTCTGCTGATTTGTCTGTTGGAACTGAACTGGAATTTAACCCGGGTATTCCTGCCAAGATATAACCTTTCTCAATTATTGGTTTACCTGCTATATATCTGAAATCTTTTCCTTCAAGCTCTTTTATTTTTTCTTTGAAAGTTTTATAGACATCCCGAAAAGAGGTATAAAGTATTGATTTTTTTATCATCGGAAAGCTTACATCCAGGAGAAATGATACTTCTTTTAATACTAAATAATTCAGGGGAGATTCATATTTTCCCATGTTAAAATATGTTTTTTTGATTTTTGAAAATCTTTTTAATGTTTCAACTACATAATCATATCTTGTATTCATGTATTCTGAAATATGTTTTCCAAGTATTTCCTGTCTTGAATCATCAATAAGTTCTCCCTGTTTATACATCGATATGATTTTTTTTATGTTTTCGTAGGAATCCTGGGCTGCTTCCCTGAATAATTCATCTTTTTTTAGGGTAAAGTGAAAGTCATTCTTATTGTAGCCATAGCCGTATCCTTTTCTTATCTCGTTTATACCTAAGATATTTCCGTTAATCACTATGTTGTCAATCTTAATCCTGGTTATTAATTTTTTTATATAATCGAGAAGAAAATCAATGTTTTCTTTGGTGTGCAGGTTAGATAAAATAATCTGTCTCATATGCCCCCTATATTATATCTATGGTATACTTGTATAAATATTTTTGGGAATAGAAAAAATACTTGAAATAATACTTGACTAAATCTCCATATCTTTTTAATAAAAATAATTGTCTTATTGGAAACCGAAGAAAACAAGATTTACAGCTCTTTGGAAATTTGCTCAGCAAATTTCCAAAACAGTTAAAAATCTTTTGCGATTCCAAAGTGTCTATGATCCAAGGAGGAGGTAGTTAACTATGGAAAAATATGTTTATTATTTTGGACAAGGAGATAAGACTATGAAGCAGACATTAGGAGGAAAAGGAGCTAACCTAAGTGAGATGACAAAACTCGGAATACCTGTTCCGCCTGGATTTACTATTACAGCAAAAGTCTGCAAATATTATTATGAGCATGATAAGAAATATCCTAAAGAGATGTATACTCAGATTGATGAAAATCTTAAGAAATTAGAACAAGACATGGGAGCAAAACTTGGAAACCCAGATGATCCTCTTCTTGTCTCTGTTAGAAGCGGTGCTGCTGTATCTATGCCGGGGATGATGGATACTGTCTTAAATCTCGGACTTAATGATTCATCAGTAAAAGGACTTATAAAAAAGACCGGAAATGAGAGGTTCGGCTGGGATTCTTACAGAAGATTCATCCAGATGTTTGGAAATGTTGTGCTTGGAATACCTCATCATGATTTTGAAGAGGAACTTCAAAAAATCAAATCAACAAAAGGTGTTGATCTTGATACTGACCTTTCTGCTGATGATCTTACTCAGGTTGTTGAGCAGTATAAAAAGGTTTATGAAAAACATGGAAAATCTTTTCCCGATGATCCACGAGAGCAGCTGCAGAAATCAATTGATGCTGTTTTTGGTTCATGGAATAATGA
>WJJD01000034.1 GCA_014729915.1 Candidatus Woesearchaeota archaeon
AAGACATGGAAAAAAACCTTGAATTAATGGCTTATTCACATGCACTTCTGTTTTTAAAAGCCTTTAAGTCACACGGATATGCTGCGCATGTAAGAAAAATTCTATAATTTTTGTAAAATTCTCGCAAAAACCAGGGTTCAGTGAACTGTGGCAGAAAGAATTAATAATTATGATTAATCCATAGCTTTACTAAACAAAAAAAAATATTTTACGAGACTGCCTGTAACAAAGCAACAACAGGTTCTCCAAGTACAGTAAAATATATTAAATGTGTAACAAAATTTGAAACCGGATAGATAAGTTGGAAAGGAGGAAGACCCCAAATGTAAGTATTCTGTAGATGTGCAACAACAATATCAATAAGGCATATTAAAATTCCCACATAAACAATACTATAATTAAAAAGTAAAAGGTTAATAACCTGATAAAAACTAAATTGAATAAACCCGATAAAAAGGGCAAACTGCATTCCGCCGCTCATCAATTCAAAGATTATGTTTGGTCCAAGTAAAAATAACAAAGACCATTTTATCCCATATCCTCTTGTTAGAACAGTAGCAACAAACAAAACCGGTTCAAATACAATAGGTATATGGCCGTAATACCTGCATCTCCAATATTTAATAAAAGCTGCACCAAAAGATAACACAAGCCATAAAAAGATCTTTTTAAATCTTACAAGCGTTATCAGAAGAATCAGTAAAAGAATAAATACCTTGATATATTGTTTCTTAATTTTTGATAAGAAGGCAGAACCCATAGGATGATTTTTTCTTCTTGCCATAATATCAATTAAAAAAAAAGATAAATCATAATATGTAGAGAATTTTGAAAAACATCAAAATTCTTTAAGAAGAACTTTGAATTATTCTCTATAAACATCTGAAAATAGAGATCAATTTATAGATAATTCAAAGTTCTCTATAGGTAATTCAAAGTTCTCTATAAAAAACTTTCTTTATGATTTCAGATAATTTTAATAATAATCTGATTTTTTCCATATTTTTAAAATGAATTCATCAAAACTTGTTAGAGATAAGGTTCCTGAAAAGTTACAAAAAGAAAACAAAGTCCCGGTATATCACACAGCATCAAAAGAAGAATACTGGACATATCTTAAAGAAAAGCTCCAGGAACAGATTGATGAATTTTTCACAACTGAATCAAAAAATAAAATTGCTGATATCAATGAAGTGATAAGGGCAATCTGTAATTTTAATGACTGGGATATGGAAGAGCTCGAAAAAACCAGAAAACAAAAAGCAAAAACAAAAGGCTGCTTTAGCAAAAGAATTATTCTTGACAAAGTAGAATAATCTTCTTATTTAAAATAAACAAAATTAATAAAAATACATTTCTATTTATAAATAAAATGACTGATTACCATTCTCCTAACCTCACTGAAACAGAACTCGCCTGGATAATAGATGCATTAGTCTCAGGCAGATTAAAACAAAATAAAATTCTTTCAGAAATTTCAAAAAAAGACCTTGAAAAAATACTTATCAGATTAGGAAAAAAAATAAGCGTAGAACAAAAAACACATAAACCTAATTTTCCGGATCCCTGGGGAATAACAAACATGGTTTTAAAATTTGAAAGAGCAATGGGTCTTCCTGACCTAGATTATTTCTCAAAGCCTTTTTTGGAAGATAAAGGATACTTTTAATAGATACAATAATCCATAAATTTTTTAAATTACTAAATAATAGTTTCAATATATGATTCTAAGATCTCTTGTAATGAACAACATCAGAAGTTACAAGTCTCAGAAAATATCATTTCCAACAGGATCAGTTCTTTTAAGCGGAGATATCGGATCTGGAAAATCTTCAGTACTCCTTGCAATTGAATTCGCATTATTTGGAATAAGAAGAGGAGAACTTACCGGAAACAGTTTATTAAGATTCGGAGAAAAACAAGGGGAAGTAGTTTTGGAATTTTCAATTGATAAAAAAGATTACATAATAAAAAGAACATTAAAGAAAAACTCCGGAAATGTGGTACAGGACTCAGGCTACATTATAATAGATGGGAAAAAAACTCATGGTACACCAACAGAATTAAAATCTCAAATACTAAAAATTCTCGGATATCCTGATGAGATGCTTACCAGATCAAAATCTATTATATACAGATACACAGTCTATACACCACAGGAAGAAATGAAACAGATCCTTTTAGAGGAAAGTGATGTGAGACTTGACATATTAAGAAAAGTGTTTGGAATCGATAAATACAAAACAATCAGGAAAAATACTGTGCTGTTTTTGAGGGAATTAAAAAAAATAATCTCGGTAAATAAAGCCAGAATTGAAGATCTTGGTGAGAAAAAAAATCAGAAAAGAGAAAGAATCCATTCAAAAAAAGAAATTAATATAAACCTTGAAAAAAAAAATTCAGATCTTAAATCAATAAAAAATACAATCCGAAAATTAAAAAACAAAAAACAGGAAATCGAAAAAAAAATCGAAAAAGTAAACGCAATAAATAACAAGCTAAGCATTAAAAAAGCAAAAATCAAAGAAAAAACACATCTAGGAAATAAAATAGAATCAAATAATAAGGACATTAAAAACAAGATATCAAAGATCAGAGAAAAATTAGATACATACAAAGATGTCAAAGAAAAAATCAGTGAAAAAAGCAATTCTGATAAACTAAACAAACTAACAGATAAATTAAATGAGTTTACAAGCAAAAAAAATATCTTAAAAGAAAAAATAAATTCATCAGAACAGTTGATAACCAGAATAAAAAAAGAAATCCAGGATATGGCAGTTTCCCAAAAAGAAATTTTAGTAAAAAAAGGAGAATTAGAAAAACAAAAAAAAAAAATAGAAAATAAAAATCAGATTATAGAAAACACAGAAGCATATCAAAAGAAAAAAGAAATCTTGAAAATAAAATTAAATGAAAATAAAATTAAGCTAAATAATTCTAAAAAGATCCGGGAAAAAATAACGGATCTGAGCAAATGTCCTGTATGTTACCAGGTTGTATCGGAAAAACATAAAAAACAGGTTCTTAAAAATCAGAATGAAATTGAATCAGATGTTAATGAATTTATAGATAAATATCAAATACTTTTACCGAAATTAAAAAAAAAAATCCGAAAATTAAAATCAGCTATGGAAGAAATAAGGTTTGCAGAAAACAATATAGTAAAGTTAAAAACAGAGATTTCAAATCTTGAAAAATCATCAGACAAAATTGTAAAAAACCAAAAAAAACTTAACAAATTAATATCTGAAAAAGAACAAGTTGAAAAAGAACTTGAAATTGTAAAAAAAACTGATCCAGATAAATTGAAAAAAATGATTTCTAATACAAAAAAACAACTTGAAAACATCAGAAAGAACAACATAAGATTTATTGAAAAAAAAAATCTCGTAGAATCACTAAATGAAAAAAAGCAAATTAAAAAAAACAATCAGGAAGAATTATCAAACTATCAGAAAGATGTTTCTGACCTGAAAAAAGAAATCCGGGAACTTAAAAAAAGAAAAGAAAAATATAAGGACATTGAAGACTATCAAAAAAAGATTGTAGATAAGCTTGAGGAGAAAAAAGAACAAGAAAAAGCTGTTGAGATAAAAATAGCAGAATTATCTAATGAGAAAAAATCCATAATGGATCAGATTAATAACCTTAATAATGAAATTGAATCAAAGCTTAAAATTAAAAAAAAAAATTCTTATTACATAACAATTAGAGCATGGCTTGAAAAATCCTTCCTGAATCTAATGATCTCAATGGAAAAGCATGTTATGTACCATATCTATAATGAATTCAACTCATATCTTCGCCTATGGTTCTCCCTATTAATAGAAGATATTGAAATTTCACTAAATGAAGATTTTTCTTTAAAACTGTACCAAAACGGATATGAAACAGAATACAACAATCTGTCAGGCGGAGAAAAGACCTCAGTTGCTCTTTCTTACAGGTTAGCCTTAAACAAGGTAATAAGTGATCTTATCGGAAAAATTAAGACAAAGAACCTGATTATTCTTGATGAACCTACATATGGTTTTTCAACAGAGCAGCTTGATAAGGTAAGAGAAGTTTTTGACAGGCTTGATATGAAGCAGATTATTATTGTCAGTCATGAACAAAAAATGGAATCGTTCGTAAATAATATCATTAAAGTTCATAAGACAGGAAACACAAGCAGAATCATCGGATAACTTAGGAATTAACAATAATAAATAGGATACAGTTAATTTATTTTTTTAAAATCCCTTAAACTACAGGTATCAAATCAAGAAAATAAAACAGTAATGATTGAGGATAAACATAAGCCTCATCAAAAACATATTTTGTTAAGATAAATCTGGTCTCTTTTCCTGCTGCTGAATTTTTATAATTTTTATAAAACTCTGCTGAATTAGAATTTTTAAAAGCTGTTTTTGAAAATAAAATCATCTTATAATTCCCATCAAGCATCTTTTTATATTTTTCATTTGTAAAAAACTCATCATACTTGTTAATAACCTCATCTGAAAAAACAAAAACCTCTCCATTATTGATCCGAAAACCACTCACAATTTTATCCTGATCCAATAAAAAAAAAATATTTGAATTATTATTGAATTCTTTATTAAAATCATAAATTCCTTTTGCAGAAATTAGTAAAAAAAGCCCGATAATAATAAGCATAATCGAAAACAAAGCAGCAAAAAATCTCATTACATTTTTTACAAGTTTGATAATAAGAATTATCCCCAGTACAGCAATTATAATCCAAAAAACTATTTCCATAAAAATTTAAAATATAAACAACTATTAAATATTTACCGTATTAAGAAAACTTTTTATATGCTCTTTCTTTTGAAAAAATTTAAGGGAGTGATAATTATATGCCTCATCGAATCGAAGTCTCATTAAAAAATAAAGTTAAAGATCCAAGAGGAGAATCAATAAAAAAAAGAGTAAAAAATGAACTTAACATTGAGCTAGAATCTGTACGGACAACAAATGTCTACACAATCAATTTTTCTTTAAAACAGGATATTCTTGAAAACATTGGTAAAGAATTATTCACTGATAAAGTTATTGAAACATTTTCAGTAGATAATCCTCTTGCTAAAGATTTTGACTATATTGTAGAAAAAGGGTTTAAGCCGGGTGTAACAGATAACATCGGAAGAACAGCAAAAAAAAATCTCGAATTCTTTCTTGATAAAAAACTAAAGGACACTCAAAAAGTCTTTTATTCAATCCAATATCATATTAAAGGTGACATATCAAAAAATCAGGTAAAAAAAATTGCAGAAAGAATACTTGGAAATAAGTTGATAGAAAATTTTATAATCGTTTCAAAAGAAGAATATGGAAAAAACGGGATAGGAATACCACTGCCTGTTGTAAACGGGAATCCTGATATTAAGGTAAAAGAATTTGATCTTGAAAAATATACTGATAAAGAGTTGATGTCCCTCTCAAAAGAACGCTGCCTTGTTTTAAATAAACAGGAGTTTGATGCGATCAAAGATTACTATAAAAACCCGGAAGTAACCAAGGCAAGAAAAAAGATCGGACTTTCAGGAAAAGCAACTGCTGTTGAGATAGAATGTCTTGCACAGACATGGTCAGAACACTGCAAACACAAGGAATTTAACGCTCTTGTAAAATACAAGGACCTTGAAACAAATTCTTCAGAAGAGATTGACAGCTTATTTAAGACATATATAAAAGCCTCTACAGAAAAAATTAAAGAATTCCTTAAGGAAAATGATTCTGATTATTTAATCAAAGTCTTTAATGATAATGCAGGTATTGTCAGATATGATGATGAAACAAATTTTGTATTTAAGGTGGAAACCCATAACTCACCGTCAGCACTAGATCCGTATGGCGGTGCAATCACAGGTATTGTCGGTGTAAACAGGGATCCTGCAGGAACTGGAAAGTTTGGTGCAAAACCATTATTTAACACTGACATATTTTGTTTCGGAGATCCGTTTTTTAAAGGAGAACTTCCTCCTGAAACGCTTCATCCCATGCAGATATTTGAAGGAGTGCATCGTGGTGTAAAAGATGGAGGAAACCAGTCAGGCATACCAACATTAAATGGTTCATTATTTTTTGATAAGAGATACATGGGAAAACCACTTGTCTACTGCGGTACTGCAGGACTTATGCCCTCATCAATCTCCATAGATTCAACTGAACTTGATTCAGCAAAAAAGGATATTTCTCCCGGAGATATAGCAATCATGGTGGGAGGAAGAGTAGGAAAAGACGGAATTCACGGAGCAACAATGTCTTCTGAAGAAAGGCATGAAGAAACTCCGGTAACTGCAGTGCAGATCGGAGATGCAATTACCCAGAAGATAATGCTGGATTTTATATGGGAGATCAAAGAAAAAGGATGGATAAAAGCAATAACAGACAATGGTGCAGGAGGGATATCCTCAAGTTTCGGTGAATTAGCAATGATTACAAACGGAATCAAGCTTCATCTTGACAAAGTTCCGTTAAAATATCACGGATTGCAGCCATGGGAAATATTTATTTCAGAAAGCCAGGAGAGGATGAGTCTAGTTGTCTCCCCAGAAAATGTTGAAAACATTAAAAATTATGCACAAAAACGGGATGTTGAGCTCTCTGTTCTTGGTGAATTTACTGATTCAGGTTATCTTGAACTCTATTACAAAGAAAAACCAGTAGGATATCTTGACATGGAATTTTTACATGAAGGAGTTCCCCAGAAGACAATTGAAGCAGAATGGAAAAAACCAAGGCATAAAAATCCTGATTTTAAAGAACCTGATTCTTGTCTGAATGAATTAAAAAATCTTTTAGGATCATTAAACATCTGCAGCAAGGAGTATATTGTAAGACCGTATGATCATGAAGTAAAAGGAGGGACAGTAGTAAAACCATTCACTGGTATAAAAAATGACGGTCCAAGTGATGCTTCAGTCATTGCTCCAAAGATTGGAAGTTATCAGGGTCTTGCTGTAGGACATGGAATCTGCCCAAGATATTCTGATATTGATGCGTATCACATGAGTGCGTGTGCATTTGACGAGATGGTAAGAAACATTGTAGCAACAGGAGCAAAAGTCCCTGATA
>WJJD01000035.1 GCA_014729915.1 Candidatus Woesearchaeota archaeon
CACCTCTTGTACCCTCTCTAAAAACCCTCATAGAAATCTCGCCAGTTGTTTCCATGATTGCTTTAACATATCTGTCAGCAGTTCGCCAGCTCCTGTCGACAAGCTCTGCTATCTCATTTACTGTCCTGGGTTTCTGATATACAAAAGATTTGATCTTATCCCGGGTTTTAGAATCAAGTACCATACTATCATAAAATCAGAAGTTCTTTATATAGTTATTTAAAAATGTAAACACTATGGACATTATAATGAACAAAAAATTTAAATAAAGTAAAACACTAATATTATTTTGGAGTGTGAATTTATGGATTCTATTAATGTAAAAAAGAATTCAATATTCAATAAAAAAACAACTAGAAAAGAGTTTGAAAAAGACATAAAAACAATATTTAATAATGCAAGATTGATAGATGCATCAAATAATCATATCTGGAGGGGATTTTGATATGGAAAAAGAGATAGATATGAAAAAATTGTTTAGGTATGTAGAATTTTATAAATTAATAAGGTACAGATCAATAGTTGAACAGGGAAATATGCCTGAAATAAATGAAAACAGGGTAAAAGAGATCCTAGATGAAATAAATACTGATATATCTAAAGCTCAATTATCTGAATTAAGTACGATTGAAGCCCTGATAAATTACCTTGATGAACTTATCGAAAAAGAGATTGTCCGGGACACATATTTTGAAAACAGGAAAAAAGCAGTCGTATGAGTTTAGCTATATAAATATGTGATAATGTCGGAGAAAATAAGAAACCAGAGCAGGCTGTTTGTAACATTAGCAATTCCGTCAGCAAGATCAAATAACATTGGTTTTGAAATATTGCTCACAATAACCCTCCTATATAAAGAATCACACAGGAAACTATCCCGACAAGTTGAAGGGAAACATCAGTCAAAAACATAGATGCAATATTTGCAAAAATAGAAACTCCTAAAAAAGCAAAGGTCATCCAGTTGAAATCTCCACCTGCAAGAAATCGGGGAACAATATAAGAGAGAAAAATAAACAGAAGTGTATATTCGATTCCGTAATACCTGGTAACTACAATCTCAAGAAAAAAAAGAGGAGTAACATCAAAAGGAATATGATATAATTTTGAAAAATAGGTAATTAGTCCGGTAATTATAAAAAATATAATAAATAACCCTGCCTTGTTGTAAAATATGAAAAAAAATATGAATCCGATTAACAGAAATTTATACCTAATCTTTTAATACTAAAAGGTTTTTCTATATGAATATGTCTCAACAGGAAGTCTATCAGTTTTTAAAAAGAAATCCAAAAGGATGGTTTACATCAAAACAGATTGCAGAAAGACTTGATGCATCAGTAGGTTCAGTAACCTGTAATTTAAAGAAATTAAGAAAATCCAGTGAAGTAAATTTCAAGATGAATCCTGAACGAAAAAATCAGTTCATCTATAAATTTAAAAAATGAGACCCTTGTCTAAATTTAGGCCAAATGGTGTTTCTGTCACAGATCTTTGTTCACAGATTTGGTGTGAAAAACAATTAGAATTCTCTTTTACAAAAAAAAGGATTGTAACAAAAGAGATGAAGATAGGAAAGTCAAGACACATCAGTCTTCATCAGGAACTTGTTGAAATTATTGAAATCGAACCAAAGACAAGAGTTGATTATCTTGCAGTTAAACTTATTAATTGCCAGGATGCAATTAAATCATTTCTTACAGATTATATTGCAAGAGAAATTCCTGTTTGGGGAAAACTACGATCATTATTTATTGTAGGATCAATTGATGAACTTAAAATCAGAGGCAATCAAACCTGTCTTATTGATACAAAAACAAGGCACTCAGAGTCAATTCCATCTGAGGAACAAAAAATAACAAACAGGCTCCAGGTATTATTATACACCTTACTTCTTAAAAAACTTAAAAATTCAATGTTTACTCCGAGAAATCTTTTAAAATTTTATAAGATCAGACCCGAATCAGACATATCAAAATATTTCAAAAAGCAAATTATCAGTACAGGAAAACAAATTGACAATAACATTTTAAATATCACGAGAAATACATTTGATCTGATTAAAAGAATTCCTCCTATTTCAAAAGCACTGACAATAAGATATGATTACAAAGGAACAGGAAAAATACTAGCTAAAGAGATAGTTGTTTATAATGAAAAAAAACTAATTATTACTTTGTCTGACCTTGAGAAGTACTGGCACGGCAAAAGAATAGCAAGAAAAGTTCCTGAATCAGAAAAATTTAAATGCCGATTCTGTCAATATGAAAAAGATTGCAAATGAAAAAATACAAGGTAATCAAATGTATAAATTGCGGTAAGATATCAGTAACTTTTGCAGAAAAAGTATTCAGATGCACATACTGCAACAAGACCTGCAAATTTATAAAAAAAAGACAAATCGGATTATCTGTTAATATTTTAAAAAGCTTTGATAACCCGAGACAGGCAACAGAATTTTGTAAAATAGCAAAAGATAAATTAAAAAATAAAGGGAAATTAGCAAACAGTGGTTTTTACGAAAATTAATCAAATTTCTATATTTTATATGCAAAGGTATTTATATTTTTAATACTTTTCTTTAACTTGGGGGTTTAAAACCATTAAACTAAATGGTTGAAAAATGAATCTTAATGATCCGGACATATTAAGAATATTTACTTTGATGGGAATAATTCTATTATTTAATTTTCTGATAATATTAAATGAAATCCTCTCAGAAAAAAAGATCAGACTAACTCTTTAACAAAAATTATTTAAACTTTTAAAAATAAATTAAGTGTATGAAAACAAGAAATTTTCTTAGCAGAATAAAACATAACCTAAAAATTAAAACCGGGAATCTTCCCATGCCTTCTGAGTATTTGCTTCCAATCGAGATTAAAAAATTAGGCATAATAAAAAATGCATTTCAAAATAAATTGGATACATTTTCTCAAACTACAAAAGAAAATTTTTTTAAAGAGTTTATGATAAGATTTATCTATAACACTTGTGCAATTGACGGAAATAGAATTAAAAAAAAAGCAATAAAAAATATTTTACTGCATAACAAATATCCTTCAAAAGAACCTGAGTTAATAAACGATATTTTAAACTCAAAAAAAGGTTTGGATTTCGTGTTTAATACAAAAGAGAAATTGACAAAGAATTTGTTATTTAAACTTCACGAAATAATTATGGAAGACATTGATCACAATGCAGGAAAACTCAGAGATCACGATGTTGAGATTTATGGATCAATGTATATGCCCTCAGGTTATGAGATTCTTGAACTGGAAATAGAAAAGCTCATCCAATGGTACAAAGAAACAAATCTCCATGTTTTTGAGAAAGCAGCAATCTTTCATCTCAGACTTGTTTCGATCCATCCATTCTTAGACGGAAACGGAAGGCTTGCAAGGCTTTTATTCAATTTTATCCTTTGGAAAAATAAATATCCGATGATAGTTTTTCCTGTCTCAAAGAAAAAAGAATACTTTGATGCACTAGAAAACTGCCATATACAAGATTCCCCAAGACCATTTATTAACTGGATGAAAAAGTTGTATCTGGGGTAAAGGAGTTATCCTTATCTTTTTCATTCTTCTTTTAGAGTGAAAAGAAATAATAAAGTTAAAAAAAGAAAAAAATAAATTATGAATTTAAGTTTCTTTTATTTTTTTGTAAAAAACACAAAAATATTTGTGATGAGATAATTTAAATGTTTCTGTTTTACTTAGAAACCTGATAAGCTGGTTTTTTAGAAGAAGAGGATTGGCTTTTGTAAAGATTTTTAACAGCTTTCTCAAGCCGTAAAATAAAAGATCTAATTTCAGATTTTGCACTTTTTTTTAAGTTTGACTAATCTTGATTCCAACATTTCTCTTCCATCAGCAATTCCTTTCTGCAATCTTAATTCTTTAATATATGAAAGCCTTGTCTCAAATGCTTCATAAGGATTTTTCAGATACATCTTGTAAGCTTTTTCAGAAACAAAAGCAAGTGATTTGATCTGGTCTTTGCTCATCCATTTCGGAGAACCAATTTCTCCATGAGCCATTTTCTGAAACATTTCTGCAATCAGCCTGTAATTTTCTTTTTCACTTATCGGAGCACCCAGTCTTGTTTCATATTCATGCCCATATTCATGCACATGTGCATAGATCATTTCAGGTGATTTTCTTCCGAATTTAAGGTATGGAAGGAGGTTTCCTGCTATTATATTTACCAACCTGTTTCCTCCGGCATCTGTAAGGTCGATATTTGCAGCAATTGCACCAAGCCTGTCAGAAAGACCATACAGTTGTTTTTTAGGTCTTGGTTTTTTTACATAACTATTTTGAATATAATAATTGTGTACATAACCCCCGAGGCTGTTAACTGTGTTATTATACGCTCTTGCCCAGTCCTGAGTGATTTTTTCCAGGTTAATGTTTCCGGCCTGCAGCCTGTTCTGTGCATCAACAAGAGCCCC
>WJJD01000036.1 GCA_014729915.1 Candidatus Woesearchaeota archaeon
TATAGAGAACTTTGAATTACCTATAGAGAACTTTGAATTACCAATAAATTGATCTCTATTTTCAGATGTTTATAGAGAATAATTCAAAGTTCTTCTTAAAGAATTTTGATGTTTTTCAAAATTCTCTATAGTGCTAAAGAATAGAATTCGGGGTTTTAAAACAATAATAAAGCAAGGAAATTTTTTATCTTAACTATGATTTTTTTCCGGAGATTAACTTTTGATATAAGCTGTATCTATCATTTTTCTGATCTAATTCATCCGGACAAACAGGCCGGGAGTGTGAATCACCATATGCAACAGACCTAATATCAGGAATTTCTTGTTTTTTTCCAAGAAGGCTTGCATAATAGACCATGACTGGAAAATCCTGCTCAAACATTATTTGCACAGCTTTTTTATGAACATATTCCCAATTTTCATGTCCTGCTGCAATCTGGTTTGTGTCATGGTTTTCGACAAGAAGAAGCGGTAAATAAGAGTTATCATATTTCTCAAAATGAGATTCTAGTTTGCGTTCAAATTTTTCTTCATCAGATTCATCTTGCAAATAACCTCTTAATAATTTTAAAAAAGCAAAATCAATAATTCCGTCAAACATTTCTTCATAATGAAGCTGCAGGTCCTGTTGAGCCTCTATTGGATCTTTTTCATATTTTTCAATAAGCTGTTTTCTAAAATTTCTGTCTCCGACAAGAATAGTGTTTTTATTATCTGCAAAACTTTTATCAACACATGCTTCTCCGACTAAAAAAATATCCCGGTCATGTTCAGTTTCATATTTTTTGATTTCGTTATTAAATTTTTTCCAGAAAGTATCACTAGGGCCTATTACATGATCTAATCTTAAGCCGTCTATTCCCTTGTCAAGCCAGAATTTGGCAGTCTCAATCATATAGTCTCGTGCAGAAGAATTGTCAAGATTTATTTTTGCAAGAGCATCTACTCCAAGATATGTAAGATATTTTTTGTCCTTAAAATTAATATCAGGATATTTTTCCTGGTCTTCTTTAAAATAAAACCAGTCTCTTTTATCTTTTTTTTCTTTTGCATCCTTAAAAAAAGGATGTTTTGTTGAGCAGTGATTCGGAACAAAATCCATAACAACTTTTAAGCCCTTTTCATGAGCTTTTTCTATCAGTTTCTCAAGATCCTGAATTGTCCCGAATCTGGGATCAACTTCTCTGAAATCTACTGCATGATAACCATGATAATTTGTGCCTGCATCATCATTTTTAAAAAATGGAGATAAGTAGAGAACATCTGCTCCAAGCTCAGCTATATAATCAAGGTTTATAGTTATTCCTGAAATTTTTCCGCCGGCAAACTCAGCAGGATAATCTTCAGTAGAAGCCAGATGTTTTTTATACTCTTTTCTTAACTCTTTACTAAATCCATCAGGGTTGCAGAATCTGTCTATCATCACATGAAACCAGACAGAGCTTTTCCAGTTGAAATTGTTATCTTCCATTGTTATGAGGGTTTATTGACTTATATTTAAATCATACTTTTTGCTTTAAAAATTAGCAAAAAGTATTTGTGAATCTAAAGAAAATACACGGGTTAGCTGTAAGAACTATTATGATAAATTTATTCTCTGCTGATTTCCGTGAGAAATCCATAAATCTATATAAGTACATGTTCTTTTCCAGATATGTATGACCTACCTCATTGCATGCCTCTCAACCGGAAAAGGGACATGGGGTCATGTCTCAAGGCTTATAAAATCAGAAGACTGGGAAAAGGTCTTTCTTATAACCAATGAATTCGGAAAAGAAAGATTCTCTCCTGACAAAGATACCCGGCTTGTTCTTGTTCCAAACAAGCTGCATATTAACAAGATGGTTGAGCTTATAAAAGAGCAGCTGAAAAACCAGATTGATGATACACAGGTTGCAGTAAATTTTGTTTCAGGTACAGGAAAAGAACATATGGCACTTGTATCCGCGCTACTTAAGATGGGGCTTGCTTTAAGGTTTGTTTATATGGATGACGACAAATGGATAGAGCTCTAGACTTTTTCACCAATATAAACTCTGTATCCTGACTTCTTGGCAACTGTTCTCATATTACCAAAAACATTTTTTATTTTTTTAGATAAAGATTTTCCCCCCTTGTTGTGTCTTGCAACAACCTGGACCAAACCTCCTTTGTTAAGGTGTGCATAACTTTTCTCAATCATCTTATAGCATACTTCTTTTCCTGCTGTCTGCGGAGGATTTAAGAGGATAGTATCAAAACTTTCTTTAATGTTTTCATATACATCACTTTGAATTACCTTAATTTCTTCAAGAGAATGAAGCATAATATTTTTTTTTGCAAGTTTTACTGCTCTTTTATTTATATCACTCATAACAACAGAAATATCAGGATGAATTTTTTTAAGAGAAACTCCTACGACACCATTCCCGCATCCAAGATCATGAACTGCCCAGTTACTTTTTATAATGCAGTTTTCAATAAGAATTTTTGATCCCTTATCAAGCCTTTTTTTAGAAAAAACACCGCTTCCTGAATACAAGTAAAATTCCTGATTATCTACTCTTATCAGAATCTTTTTTATGTCCGGTTTTGAATCCTGGTCTTTGGAATAATAATGAGGCATTATGAAACAACAATCTTCTTTTTGTCAACACCTAAAAGATTATAGGAAAGCCTGTCAGCAGCTCGTATTATTTCATCCTCATCTGTGCCTTCAACAATAATGCATCCGGTATTGTCTCTTAAAACCTGTGTTGTGTCTCCTTTCCTGAGCATTACCACTTTTGTTTTGTCAGATACATTTTCACATGTAACAACCGGTATATTCGGGTTATCTGTGTTTTTGGAGACTGCGGATTTAACAGTAATAAAAAATATCTTTCCCAGAACCTTTGAAATCTCTGTTCCTGCAATAACTGATTTTGAATTCAATTCGGGATCAACAGAGATATAGACAACCTGGTCACCGCTTAATTTTAAGACAGTTCCTGCATTTCTATCTATCGATATGTTTTCTGTTTCAGCAGGTGAATAATGAAAACCGGGATTGTATGATAATTTTTTTCCCTGCCAATTAACAACAATATTAGTATACCAGGTATCATCGATTTTTGTAAAATCAAAACCATTATATGAAAGAGAATTCTGAACAACAGTATCAGTTTTCTGAGGGTTGTTTATCCCCGGAAAATATTTTATGGTTATGACTCCTGCAACAAAAATGACAACAATAAATATCAGGGCGCCGATCATAACAAAATCTCTGCTCATATCCTCTTCTGCTTCAATCTCATCATCAATATCTTCTTCTAATTCCTTAATATCCTCTTTTATGTCTTTATCTTTCTTCTTTTTTCCGGATGTCATTTTATTATACCATTTAATTTATAATTTATTTTGTCCATTACTTTGATAAAACCACGGGATCTTGATTGTATATGTATACAATTATCCTTTTCAAAAACTTTTGTTGTGTTTGACCCTGAAAATAAGAGAACAGGAATAAACTGTGTTGCATTCTCACACGTGATTACTGGAAGATTATAAATTTCAGATTGTTGAGATACTCCTTCAATTACATAAATTCCTTTCTCCCTGAATTGATTTCCCATCTCAAATCTTATAAAATCAACATAAGTAAGATCCTCAACACCAGGATCAAATGAAAAAAAGAGCATCCTTGAATCAGATAGTTTATCAAGAATATCTTCACTTATATTGATGTAATCAACCTCATAAGGAAGATTATAAACCCTGAGTGTTTTTTTGTTTGCAGCAACAGTATAGTAATTCTGTTCTCTTGTAAAATCATAAAAATTGCCTGAGACATTTAGGATTATTGAATTGTCCTGTGAATTTCCCTGGTATAAAACCACTCCTGCAATACTTGATATTAAAAAGATAGCACTCATTACAGCAATCAGTATTTTCTGCCTTTTTTCCCTGTTCTTTCTTTTTTTTCTCATTTTAAAAAATGAAAAAATACAAATTTAAAAAAGTTGCTGTATATAGATGAATTTTTACAAAAGCATAAATTTATAATCTATTCTCTCTCCAGCTCCAGTAGGATTCACCAACAATTACATGGTCCAGCACTTTTATACAGAGAAGATCTCCTGCTTTTTTTATCTTTTCTGTTAGGATTATATCTTCCTGGGATGGATTTGGATCTCCGCTTGGATGATTATGCACCAAAATTATCCTTGAAGAGGAATTTTTTATTGCAGGTTTAAATACCTCTCTTGGATGAAGTATTGCCTGATCCAATATCCCGATTGAAATAATTTTATCAGAGATTATCTTGTTTTTCGTATCTAGCATGACAATAATGAACCTTTCCTGTTTTTCATCCTTAACTTCCTCGTAATACATATTAAAGACATCCTGTGCGGAATTTATGTATTTCTTTTCCTTTTTTTTTGTCCTTTTAATAAATTCAAAAAGAGCTTTAATCTGCATTGCTTTGGCTGGTCCGATTCCGTTAATCTTCTGCAGTTCAATTAAGGACAAATTTGAGAGGTTCTCTTTTCCGAAATTACTTAAAAGCCTGTTGGCAATCTCAATTGCGTTTTCATTTTTTGTTCCCTTTGATAGAATTATTGCAAGAAGTTCAGAATCACTAAGTGCTTTTTCACCTAACTTTTTAAACCTGTATCTGGGCTGAGACTCTTTTGGCATATCTTTTATCCGCATGCATGTTTCCAATTATTTAATTTTTAATAATCTTTTTGTTTTTTTAATCAATAATATTTTTTATAGAGAACTTTGAATTACCTATAGAGAACTTTGAATTACCTATAGAGAACTTTGAATTACCTATAAATTGATCTCTATTTTCAGATGTTTATAGAGAATAATTCAAAGTTCTTCTTAAAGAATTTTGATGTTTTTCAAAATTCTCTATACTTAAGGCAAATGAAAATTTTATTGTGATTATAGATGAATATATCCATTAGAAATTCTACCTTAGGCCAATGGATTTCGATAGGAATCCATAAACCAAAAAATATATATGTCTAATTATTTATGATTAAAATATGAAAAAAGATGTGTCAAGAATAATTGTAAGTGAAATCTTCGGGGTTATGATTTTTTTGATAATTCTTCTTATTTCAACAATATTATTCAAAAAGCTTAATCTGCAGATTGCAAAAGCAATCATACATTTTGTAAACAATAATGCTCTTTTAATAATTACAATTTCACTTTTTTTCTCATCAGCAAAGGTTATTAAGTTAATGAAATTCCCTGCTAATTTGTTTTATCCGGTATTAAATGCATTTGCTTTTCTTTATTTCATTAAATTTTTTTTTAAACTACTTGAGTTTGTTGATGTATTAACTGGAGCAAACCTTTTTTGGATTTTTGAGATTTTGGAGGTGTTTGCTTATCCATTTTGTTTTATTCTTATAGTAATACTTGGTTATATAAAATATATAAAAACACATGTCAAACCACTTAAAAAGAAAAAAGATTCAAAAGAAGTATCCTGGGAAGAGATAGGATCTGAATTTAAAAAAACACTTCTTGAACTAATTAAATCAGCTGGAAAGCCTGATGGTTCAAGGAAAAATTCATAAACTTATTTTCTAAAAGTATATCTTTAAAAATATATATTTCACCATCATACATCATGAACTACCAATATAAACTTCAAAAAGCTAAAAATATCCAGGAACTATTTGAATTGGTTAAAGAAATTTGTTATGTTCATTTCGGAAAAGACCAGGCAGGATTAATGGTTGGCCTTTCTGATCTTGGAATTTATGGCGGATCCTTTCTTGGAGCATACTACTCATTGAATGCAAACACGATTGTCATAAATAAAAAGCCTCTTTCAAGGATCAGACAGACAAATCCTGATTTATACAAACCTTATGTTTTTCATATTCTCCTGCATGAATATATTCACAGTCTCGGTTATATGGATGAAACTATTGTACGAAAATTGGTCTATGAGATCTCTGTTAATTATCTGGGAAAAAATCATCTAGCTGTAAAAATTGCAGCTGACATGAATGAATTTTTACCATATATATCATTGTCCGGAAATATATCTGAACCAGGGGATTTATCTATAGAATACTTGTCAGGAATTGACAGAAAAAATACAAATTATATAATCTAAATTTGAACCTACTTCAACTAGGTGAAAAACCGTAACATATTAATAGTAGTACATTATTATTGTTTCTATAACTTAACATAAATTTTTAAAATAATTTTTTTCAAATTACGGAGGTTTGAGAATGATAGTTAAAGATGAATTTTTAAGCAAACTTAGAAGATATTTTAACCTGAACCTTTATGAAGTAAAGATCTGGACAGCTATGCTTTCAAGAGGAGTATCAACAGCAGGGGAGCTTTCTGACATTGCCAATGTCCCGAGATCAAGAAGTTATGACGTATTAGAATCCCTGGAAAAAAAGGGGTTTGTTATTATGAAATTGGGAAAGCCCATTAAGTATATTGCTGTTCCACCAAGCGAGGTAGTGGAGAGAGTAAAAAAGAATGTAAGACAGGATGCGGAAGAATCAGTAAAGAGGCTTGAAAATCTAAAACAGACAGAAGTATTAAAGGAATTAAAAAATTTGCATGAAGAAGGAATAGAGCTTGTTGAAGCATCTGATTTGAGCGGGAGTCTGAAAGGCAGACATAACTTGTATAATCACTTGGAATTTACTATTAAAAACGCTGAGGAATCAGTAACTATCATGACGACAACTGAAGGGCTATTAAGAAAGATTGAAGGGCTAACCCCTGTTTTTGAAAAAATACATAAGAGGGGAGCTAAGATAAGAATTGCAGCTCCTGTAACTGAAGAAGCTCTTCCTGCAGTCAGAGAAGTTTCTAAATTTGCAGAAGTTAAGGATGCAAAGCTTAAGGCAAGATTTGTTATTGTAGACGCCAAAGAAATAATTTTTATGGTTCTAGATGATGCGCAGGTTCATCCGACATATGATATCGGAATCTGGATAAATACTCCCTTTTTTGCAAGTGCTTTGGAAGAACTATTTGAGCTGGCATGGAAAGATATGAAACCGGTTCTTGAAGCAGTGGAGCAAAAAGTAGAATAATTGTCTCACTTTTTTTTAAAGATATTCAAAAGTTGCCACTGTTTCTTGAACAGTGGAAAGTTTTGAATTCTAGAAAAAAAGTTAGTTTTCAGATTTTTTCTCTTCAGAAGTCTTCTTTTTATTTTTTTTATCCGAAAGAGTAATTCCTAATTCTTTGCTAAAAATTTCTTTTACTTTTTTATGAGATGCTTTCTTACTTATTTTAAGGATCTTGTCAATAGGTTCTAAATGTTTGATATTACACTTTCTCCTTCTTGTTTCTCCGTCAATAAGAACATAATTATCTTCTAGAACATCAATTATGACTGCTTTTTTTCGGGCATCTCTTCCCGCAATCTTAATAACAACTCTTCCAACATCAAACATTTTTTTTCCTCCGGTCTCTTATTCTTAAATGTGCTGTCACCATACACAAAAAGAGACTAGTTTCTGGTTTCTTTTTTGATTAATTTTCTTGTGCATTTGCTGCAAAGAACCCCACCAAATGGTCTTTTCGGCCTTTTTTTGGATCTGGCCATATTTTTCATTTTGGTTGGTCTTTTTCTGGGTACTCCTTTAAGGACATTACCGCAGTCTCTGCATTTTGCCTTACCGGGTTTTTTTTTCCTGTAATGGATTTTATTATTTCCTCCCGGTAATTTTTTCTTTTTCCTTTTGAAACTTCTTGATTTAAATCTTCCTTCTGGCATAGAGGTCAAGAAAACTCGTATAATTTATAAAATTTACTGTAATTCCCGTATCTTCTTTCAGAGATACTGGTATAACAGTAAAGTTTATAAACCCCAATATTTATTATTAACCATAAAAAAGCAGGATTTTTTATTGTGAGAAAGATAATGTCTTGCTTTCAAAATAAAAGGTGATATTTATGAAAAAAAGAGGTGAAAAGTCATTACAGATGATTTTTGGCTTGTTTATGTTGCTAATTATTTCTCTTGTTGTACTTGCAATGTTTTTCAGATTTGTAAAACAGGGTACAGGAAAAACCAGTCAAGAACTTGAAGACTGGGCAAAAGAGATGGCAATTGAATCAGCAAAATCAGAATGTGAAAGACTTTGCAACCAGGCAGGTGATGAAGCATCTAAGATTGAGTTTTGCAGCAAGGCATTTCAGGTTGACTGGGATGAAGACGGAAGCGTTGAAGGTGCTGCACAGTATGGTCAATGGTGGTTTTGTGAAAAAAAGGTTCCTTGTTTTGTGTTAGTTGATAACTGCAAAAGAACATATACAGGACATTATTGCAGGGATCTGTTGGCACAGTATTCTCCAAACAAATATATGAATCTTCATTTAGATGTTAATGGTATTGCTCCGGACGGAAATGATGAAGATTATGAGGATGGATGTGCTCTGCCTCACTCAAATACAGCAGAAGATATACCCAACCGAATTTATCCTACAGAATATAACTGGAAAGAAAGATTCTGTTTTAATGAGACATATAAAGTTGTTCTTGGATCAACTTGGAGTTGTACTGCTCCATCAATTACATAATTTTTTGTTTCTTATTCTAAAAATTCTTCTTTCCACGTGATTGTTATTTTATCTTCTTTTTCAATTGAATCATAAGCTTTATTAATTGAGAATTTTACTTTTGCAGCCATTTTCTCTCCGGTTGCTTTTCTTACAACTGTAAATAATGATTCATCTTCATTAAAATAAATTGTATTCATAGAAATTGCAGGTTTACAATTAAATGGCTCTTTGTCAAGCTCTTCACAGATCCTTTCTTCTAAATACATACATAGAGAATGACCTTTTCCATATTCACCAGAGGTTTCATTTTTAACACTGATATTTTGAACAATCCTTGGAAAAACAAAACTTTCAATTTCCTGCCTTTCTCTTCCAATAGCGCAGACATTAGAAATAGATGCCTTAAGTAAGGAATAACTATTCATTGCCTGGTTCACTTCATTATTGTGCACCCAGTTAGAAAGAAGAGTGTAGCCTGAAACAAAAATTAAGCTTCCTATGATAAGTCCTGCAATAAGCCACATCCACACCTCAACAGATTCAATGGCTTTTTTGTTCATCTTATCCTTACGATGATATCTCCGTAATCAAATTCAATGATTGCTTTATTGCTTGAACTAAATTCACTATAGTCAATTTTTGTATCCCAATCACTTCCTGTAAGGACTGAACTTATGTCATTATTGCTTGCAGAACAAGTTTCACATTTTACAGTATAGCAGAGTTCTCCAGCATTCTCATTTCCTTTTGATCTTTCATAGCATATCTTTGCATGTTTTACTATCTCATTTACAAATCTGGTGTTGTCTCCTGAGCTTTGTACAGTAATTGTCTGCTTATCTAAAAGAATCTGTTCATCACAGTCTCCTGATAGCTTGCACATGAACTTGTTTGAGCTAAGAGACCATTTTGAAAGCATGCCAACAATAACAAACACTGCAATGACAGAAACAAATATTAAAAATGCGTAATTTAGTGGAAGTGCTGCTTTTTTCATGTTAACCCAAAATCTTTGTTAAGACCCACAAATTCCCTCCAGTAAGGAGCAAGGATCATATAAACTGCAAATATTATAATTGCAATTAATATAAAATAAATAATATATAAAATTATCTGAAAATTAAAATTTTTCTTTTTTTCTTTGACATTTTTCTTATCTTCAATATTTTCATAATCAACTAATTTTTTTTTCTGTGCTTGTTCCTGAAGTTTATGATCCTGCTGAATCGGCTCCTGGGGTCGGCTCTCACGGGTAACTTCTTCATATTCCATAAGTTCATTTATCATTTCATTTG
The DNA here is from genome assembly GCA_014729915.1 of Candidatus Woesearchaeota archaeon. Classification (GTDB taxonomy): domain Archaea; phylum Nanobdellota; class Nanobdellia; order Woesearchaeales; family GW2011-AR15; genus WJJD01. The sequence continues at coordinate 9,831 of WJJD01000036.1, forward strand.
TCATAGGTGTAAGATTTCCGAATGTATCCATCTGGAAAATCCTGCTCTGTACAGTACTATAATTCACAGCTTCTTTTAAGCTGTCAAATTGTTTTCTCTGGTTTCCGGTTATAACAACATATGCCATCTTCAGCTTACAACAATCTGTTTATTTACACCATCATATTCTATTAAAATATTGTTAGTGTTATATATATCTTGTGAAAATCTGATATTATCTTCTTTTCCGCAGGCATAGTCATCGCCTCTTATCTTATTGTTTGAGATAATATGACAGGAATTTCTTTTCTTAATAAGCTCAGTAATTAATTCTTCTGTTATTTTGTAATTATACTTATAATTTGAGCTTACAGTAAATTCCTCACATAAAAAATTCTCTTCAGTGTTTCCATATGAAGATGCTCTCCAGCATTCTAAAATCTTATTGAGCAGATCTTGTTCAAGATCATATAAGAGATATTCTATTTTTAACTTAAGCTCAACAGCACCATATTTTCTTGAGTTAAGCTCAATTAAAATATTACATTCTTTATTATTTACAGGACAAATTGAATTATCAGACAGAGTTTGTGAAATTTCTTTAGTAAGATCAATTAATGCTTTTGGATATGAATAACCAAGATTTTGCAAGGGCACAACGAAATTTCCGATTTTTACAGATCTCATATCAGGATCAAGCTGATATAATATCTTTAAATTATCAAATACAAGAGCACCTTCATCACTTAATATTTTAATTTCGCATTTTTTTCCGATACATATGTCAGCAATAATGTTATTAAAAATATATGAATCAATAATTTGAGGCGAGGAGCTTTCATTTAACACAGGAAGATATTCTCCAATTCTTATTCCTCGCATATAAAGATAAATTTTTTCCGGATATGGAGTTACCATGATATCAAGAATCCCTTTGAAGATACTTTGTTTATCCTTGAATGTAACCGGAGAAAGATCACTGATTCCTGTTGTTTCTGTAATAATTTTTTGCATCCATGAATTGATCTGTTTGCAGGTTAAAATATTATCACAATCAGGAGAGCCTACCCCATATCCTTCTGCATTTCCTTCTTCGTCACCTTCAATAGGAAGTAAATAAATCCATTTATCAAATTTTTTACAGTCCGAAACAGCCTGGGCAATTGCATTTTGTTCTGTTCCGCTGAATCTAGAGGGTCCATTTTTCCAGTTACCGTCATCAGTTACACCAATAGGACCTCCGCCTGTCGGATCAGAATCACTAATCGGAATAATTATTCTTTTTAACTCTAGATTATTTCTCCAGGCATGATTTCTTGCAATCCAGGAAATGCCAACTGCCCAGGCTTCTTCATATTTATCATAGGGATGCACATGATAATTTCCAGGTGATCCTATAACTGGCCCGGGCTCCTGTAATCTCATCACACTTGAGAGCATTGCATTTGTAAGAGTCTTGTTTACACATTCTCCAATAGTTTGACCTTTGCCAAGAGCATAAATAAAAAATTCAGAATCAATGTTTCTCTCACTCATTTTTTTTTTTAGATCATTGAGATTCTCACACAATGCTTCCCATTCATTTACCATGCTTGAAGATGTATCAACAACAAAAACGATATCTGATGCTGCAGGCTTTTGTGTACCGATAATTTCAAATGAAGAGTTTATTATCTTTGAATCAGTTGGTATTTTTGCTAACTTTACTGAGGGTAATCTTGGATTAGATATGCTCTTTAAAAATGGAGGAATGATTCTTGTAACTCGTTCTTTTTCAATATTATTTTCTGAAAAATTTTTTAAAACCAGCTCCTCCAGAGAAATTATTAATGATGCGTTTATTATTTCTGCATTTTTTTTTAGATTAATTGATGTTTCTGCATGCCTGTAAAAATGTAGTATCTTGTTGGGTTTGTTATCAGAAAATTTATTGACAGTGTAAAGTTTTTTTTTCATTAATCCAAGAGATAAATAGTTCTCACAAAATTCATCTTTGTTATTGTTATTATTATAGAATGTTTTGCAATACAATTTTTTTCCAGCATTTGTACTTGTCCCGACCATATAGAAGAGAAGCATGATCCCTGCAATAGTAATTAAAATAGAAAAAATAACAAATATTGATAATTCCCCTTTTTTAAAATTCATGTTAACTACCAGACCCAGGAGTTCCGGGAGGAGATGGTGGTTCAGGATTTGTTGGGGGAGGGCTGGGTGCAACACCTGCATTGTTATTGTTTCCACCGCATGATAGACAATTTCCATATTCACAGGTGTTTCCAGGTGCAGGATGCATCCTTGAAAAATAAGTATGTACTTTGAATTTGAAGGACAGAGGAACAAAATTATTTTCATTTAGTGGTTTTTTGTTAAGTATATCAGTGCATGTAATTTCAGCAATCTGGCTCCAGTAATATTTAACTCCTTTTCCCTTGCAAAATCCCAGGCATATCTTTGGATCTGTTGATTTGCCGGTATAATTTCCTCCGTTATAATTTACTTCTCCTTCTATACAGGGAGGAGGTGGGTTTACAATATTTGGACAGATATTATCTTCACATAAAACATTGCATTTTTCCTCCTGGTCATTAACATATTTGCAGCTCTGCTGAACACACTCCCCCTTGCATATATTTCCAAAACTAGGTTCTCCGGTACAATCATTGGTTTTTTCCGGACAGTCAGCACTTATTTCTGGATCCATCTCAGTTGTGATTGAAGAATCTCCTGCGTTAGATTCATCACAGAGTATTTCATAATTGCATTCAACATAAGTGCACTTAAAACAATCAGGATCTCTTGGATTGCATGTTTCATCACAAAAGTTATCTTGATTACAGGTTCCTGTTTCTGAACCTGTTTCACCAGTACAATCAGGATCCTGAGGAAAACAATTGTATACGCATTCATTATCTTCATCAAATGAATTCTGAAGATTATTAACAGCATCTTCAAGCATTTTTTTTCCTGATTCTTTGCTCAGTGCTTTATAATTGCAGCAGACTTCACTTCCTAAAATTCCGTATAGAGGCATGTTTGAGCAGATGTCGATAGGATAGGAATTGGGAATGATCCATTCATTAATTTTCCTGTACAAATACCAAAATCTCCAGTTTTCAATATCAAGTTCAAAATCAGGATAGTTATATGACTGCTCTCCTGACTCTCCTGACAGAATAAACTCATCATCATCTTCATCAGTTACAGCTCGAACCCTGAAATTTTCATCATATTCTCCGTTTGCGACACCTTCTGCATCAACAAGAATCTCTACTGTGTCTATTCTTCCGGTCTCTTCAAAAGAAACAGCACTTATACTGTTATCAGTATTTTCAAGTTCTTCAAAATAAAGATTAATAATGGATTTTACTTTTTCTGAGAGTTCTCCTTTTACTTCATCCACTCCAGGTGCATTAGGAAGAGAGTAGCTGATAAAATATCCTTTGTTTTTCCAGTCAGATGCAAGTTCTAATGAACCTCTCAATGAAGAATCTTCAATAGTATTATATATAAATGAGGACAAGGATTCTGAAGATTGCTGTATGTTTGAAATTTGTTCATTTCCACTATCTGTACCTGAATCATAGTTTACCACCAGGAACAAACCAAGTGCGACAGTGATAATAAAAGCAGTTAAAAATACTGAACCTCTTTTTTTCATTTTTTCACCTGTATAAATAAAGATTATCCTGTTGTTATATATATTTTACCAATTCCTGTATTTATTTTGCAGGGTAGAGGGAACATAAACGTATACATTGTGTATTCTTTTCCCGGAAATGGACTACAGGTTTTTTCTGAAGATACAGGAGGGCCTTCTAATCCGGTTGAAGTGATGCATGCAATGCTGTTAAGTTCAAGCTTCCAGTTGTTTTTTTCATAGATTCTGTCAAGTTGCTTTATTATTGAATCTATTATATCAATGCTTCCGATATTTCTTCCGTAATCAGCATTTGTAATAGTATAACAGATATAAACCCCAATAAGTTCATTTAAAGGGATTCCTTTTTCAGTGATATAGGGAAATTTTGTAACACTTGTAGCAACATAAATTTTATTGAAATCATCAATACTCTCTTTTGTTTTTTCAACATTTGTACCGGCTGACCGGATTTTTGAAAATAAAAGAATAATAACAAGAACAACAACCAACAGCACAACACCGATAAATTCAGAGGATTGTGCTTTTTTCATGATAATACCTCAACTTCATTATTTTCAAAATTCAAATAAACTAGTTTTTCTCCTTTTTCAAGATAAAAATCATGTACAGTACAGGAAAAATAAGGCTTAAAACAAAACTCATCAATGCAGAACTGATTATTTTCATAACGGATGTTCTGGTCAACATCAAGACTATATTCAAGATCTTTTTTTAAGGTACAGCTCTCTTTAATCTTCCCGTAAAAACCAGGGATGTTTCCGATGTAGGTTGTAAGAGAAGCAGCACCGTTATGGACAATTCCTCCTTGATATCTGATTACACATGGTAAAGTTATTTTGATTTGTCTTTGCACCCAGTCAAAAGAATTTATAAAAGGACCAATGCGCCAGCTGCTCTGTGTGTCAAGATCTTTTACCACAAGAGCGTACATGAAATCAAAATTTTCTACACACCAGAGATCAGCATTATTCTCATCAAATATTTTAAGTTTTTCAGCCTCAAGAACTCCCTGGATAGCAGAATATTTACCCTGGTTAAGGTAATTTCCCATTGAAACACAGTTCGGGTTGCTTAAAAGCACCAATATGAATCTACTTGCCAGATCATAATAATCAAAATGTCTTTGTGTTTGTTTTTGTGAGGATCTTGCTCTTAAAACAGTCATCAGGATAAAAAAAACAAAAAGTACAATAAAAATTGCAAACAAACTCTTGCTTGTGAAAGCAGATCCAATCTTACCTGAAATACTGCCTGTACCTTTCATCTTTTTTTATATCTTCAACAATTTCCTGATCAGTCTGGTTTGTCCAATTACTCTCTTGTTTTTGCTCTTTAATGTTTGAATATCTGTTTATATTATCAACGTTGTATATTTCCCTGTCTTTTTCAATTTTTTGCCCTGCGATTTTTTTAAATAACAGGATAAGAAAACCAAGTATTGTTATGATGCTTGCAGTTCCTAAAATATAGCCCCAGGCAGGATTTGATTCTTGTTTTTTTGTTTCTAGTTTATAATCAGGACAGTCAGGATCTGTTTTTATGCAGTCAGGATCACATCTTCCTTCATTAACATTATCACAGAAATTATCTTTATGACCTGATGCGCAGTCTTTTTCACAGGAATAATAATTTTCATTCTGATCACAAAAACCGTTTCCGCAGGTAAAATCCTGGGATATTACAATATTTACAAAAAAAAATACAGTTAAGATATAAATAAGAGTTTTTTTCATTTTAACAGTCTAAATCGTTTCTCATGCAGTCAGGATCACAGACTCCGTTTGCTTTTGTGCTGGAAAGGCAGTCAAGATCACAATAATTATCAATTATCATATGAATATCAGGATCACAGATCTCATCTCCAGATGCTGTACAATCAGGATCGTAATATCCGCCGTTTCTGTAGCTGTTATAGCAGTCAGGATCGCATATTGAGTCCCTGTCTTTCTCATTAATAATTTGATCTTTGTTTGTATCTATGCAAAAACTTATACAGGAATTATCTTTTTCTTCTGAATAGCAGTCAGGATCACATTTATTTTCAATCATGCATTCAGGATCGCAGACACCGTCATTCATTCTGCAATTAAGTTTATCTGATATATAGATATTTCTGTTTTTAGAAACAATATAAATTTTCCCTGAAGTAAAAAAATTATTAGGTATTATATTATAGTTTGATACAATAAGAGCATCCTCAATTGAATAATCGTAATCAGGAAAAAAAATCTTTAAACCATGATTATTTATTGAAAGTTCATACTCAGGGACATCTGAAAAACTTAAATTGTATGAAAATCCCGATGGATACATCATGGATTTTTCAATTGAATCTTTAACTTTTCTGAAAAACCGGTTAAGTGAATCATGTTCAGTTGTTTTACTCTGCCAGAAAAAGATGTTTTGGATGGAGGATATTGCAATTACAGCAATAATCATGAGCCCGAAAATAAGAACAAAATTAACAACAGTAGCACCTCTTTTTGACATAGATTGTAACTAAGAAATCAGGTTTATAAATTTTTTTACTCTCTCCAAAAATTTATGATAGTGTAGACAGGATCGGTTTTCATGCTCTGTATAGATCATTGATTAAAAAATAGAATTCAAAACTTTCCACTGTTCAAGAAACAGTGGCAACTTTTGAATAATGTCAGAAGAGCGAAAGAGTTGTGAAAAATTCCCACTCAACATCCCAGTCCAACATCCCAGTCCAACATCCCCACATATTTAAAATAAAAAATTCTTTTTTATTGAATTTTTTATTTTAAAGTGATAAAGAAATCTTTTAATAGTCAATGATATAAAAAATATCTATGGATGAGGGTTATGATGATTTTTATGATAAATACAAGGAAAAAATAGACCAGGAATTTTCTTCTGATTATTTTGAATCTCAGGAAACTAAACTTACCTCAAAAGAATATCTTGAATTCAGGGAGCAGCACAAACCCACACAATTTGCGTGGTATGAAAAGGGCTGCAATATTGCTGAAAAAATAATAAAAATATCACCTGATAAAAAAAAAAAACAGGAAATACAGGATTCAATCGAGTTCTGCCACATGAATGTAACTCCGACAGGAGTTGTCAGTTTCTCAATCCTTTTTCCAATTATATACATCCTGCTTGGCTCATTTGTAAGTCTTATAATCACTTCTGTCTTATTAGGAGAAGGCAGTATGTTTCTGATAATTTTTTTTTTACTCTCCGGAATTGTTATGATATTTCCATTAACAAACCTTCCCTTTATCATTGCAAACAACTGGAGATTAAAGGCAAGCAACCAGATGGTTCTGTGCATATTCTATATAGTTTCATACATGAGACACACCTCAAATCTTGAGCTTGCAGTAAAATTCACATCAGATCATATCGATCCTCCTCTGTCTCTTGATTTAAAAAAAGTGCTGTGGAATGTTGAGACAGAAAAATATGAATCAATCCAGGAATCACTCTCAGCATATCTGAAATCATGGGAAAAAACAAACAGGGATTTTGTTGAGGCAATGCATCTAATTGAAAGTTCGTTGTATGAACCCTCAGAACAGAGAAGAATAGAAGCTTTGGAAAAATCTCTCTCATTGATATTAAGCGAGACATATGAAAAAATGCTTCATTACGCACATGATCTTAAATCCCCGATAACAATGCTTCATATGCTAGGAATAATCCTTCCGATACTCGGACTTGTACTTCTTCCTCTTGTAATAAGCTTTATGGAAAATATAAGATGGTACCATATTTCACTTCTTTATAATGTTGCCCTTCCTATCGGAGTATATTACATGGGAAAGATGATACTTTCAAAAAGACCCAGTGGTTACGGAGAAACAGAGATTGCAGAAAACCCGAATTATAAAAAGTTTAAGAATATTCTTGTGAGAGTCGGAGAAACAGAGATTGCAATCCCGCCTTTGATAATCTGTTTCATGATTTTTTTCGTGTTTGCAGGAATCGGACTAACACCAGTCATACTACACAAATTTGATACAACAGAGGACAAATCCTTTGATATAATTGTTGACTCAAGGGGAAATCTTAAGACAATACAGACTTTTGCAGAATCAAAGGATGCAAAAATAAGCTTTCTTGGCTACAAAAAAAGTAAGGCAGATTCAACAAAGATCATAGGACCATTTGGACTTGGTGCAACAATTTTCAGCATGTTTATTACTCTTGCTGTAGGTCTTAGTATAGGTATATATTACAAGCTTACAACAAAAAAACTAATAAAAATCAGGGATAAATCAAAAACACTTGAATCAGGATTTGCATCAGCTCTGTTTCAGCTGGGAAACAGGATAGGAGAAGGAATACCAGCAGAAATTGCATTTTCCAAGGTTGCTGAACTTGAAAAAGGAACCCCTGCAGGTGATTTTTTCAGTTATGTCAGCATAAACATTTCTAAATTTGGTTACGGAGTTAAAAAAGCCATATTCGATGACCAGAACGGAGCAATCCAGAAATTTCCTTCAGAATTAATAGGAAGCTCCATGAAAATATTTATTGAAAGCGCAAAAAAAGGTCCGATGATAGCATCCCAGGCATTAATAAACATCTCAATTTATATCAAAGAGATGCATAAGGTTGATGAAAGACTTAAAGATCTTATGGCAGAGATAATCAGCAGCATGAACTCCCAGATAAATTTTTTAACTCCTGCAATATCTGGTATTGTAATCGGAATAACATCGATGCTGACTTTAATCATAACAAAGCTAGGGCAGCAGATAAGCGATCTAAGTTCAGGAGATGCGATGGGGGGTCTTGGAGGAGCAGGATCATTAATTGATATGTTTGGTGATAGTGTCCCTACTTATTATTTCCAGATAATAGTAGGTATTTATGTTGTCCAGATAATCTATATTCTGACAGTACTTGTAAATTCCATACAAAATGGTGTTGACAGGCTAAGCGAGAAAAACATGATTGGAAAAACAATCACAAAAAGCATTCTTCTATATTCTGTAATTGCAACTGTAATAATGATGATATTTAATATGATTGCAGGAGTTGTTATGAGTGGATTTGGGCTGTAGAAAATTATTTAAATTTTGATTTACTATTTAGTTAATAAAAAAGATGGTGAATAATAAGCTTATAATTTTTGTCTGTATTTTATCTTTAGTTGTCATTCCTTATGGATTGTCTTATGAGATAAACATAACATTGACTGAACCTGTATATGGTGTATCCAAAGAATTTGTATTTGATCTTGAGATTTATACTGAACAGGAAACAGATGAGTGCAAATACAGCAACTCCCCCCTTCTTAATTATTCAGAAATCCAGGCACAGAGAAACATATTTCAAAACATAAATAATCATAGACACAGGATAGAGGATTTTGAGGATCTTAAAAACTCTGAAAATACAGAAAAAAAAATCTATATAAAATGCAGGACAATTACAGGAGAGATTAATGAGAATGATTCTGTTGAACTTACATTGATGGTAGATACAACACCTCCTGAAATCACATCTGCTGCTGCTGTTCCTGAAAATGTGATTGAGAAACTCCAGACTGAATTAAGGGTTGAAACACAGGATGAAACATACTGCAAATATGATGATGAATTTGAAGAATATGAAGATATGAGATATACTTTTCAAAATGGTTTAAGTTATGAAAAAGATCCTTATCAAAAAGGAAATCTTTTATTTTCACATTTGAGTACACAGATACTTGAGGAAGACACAGAATTGGAAATTATTGATAAAAATAATTACGCTGTTTATGTGTCTTGTATGAACAGGGCACAGGATATAAGTTCGACTAGGGAAATTGATTTTTCAGTAAATCTTGAGGCAAACAATCTCATTGAAGAAATTTCTCCGTCCGGTTTAGTTTCTGGAGATAACATAACTCTTTATGTCAGGACCAACAAAAATTCTGTTTGTTATTATGGGGAAGAGTATTCAAATAAATTTCCTGTTGAACATACTAAAGAACATGAAATCACACTCTCTGATTTTTCTTCCGGAGAAAATCAGGTTCCTGTAAAATGCGTGTATGATCTAGGTGGGGTGGATAGATTTGCATCAATTGAATTTGTCTGGGATAAGAACCCTCCTGAAATTTTAAACATACATACAACTAATTTTACTTGTCAGACCAATGAGCTTTCAGCAGAATTTATTTCTGAAGATAAGGATATATCTTATTTTGAATATAGAATATCTGACTCAGAAAATAATACAATAGTTGACTGGGCAAATTCAGATGAAAAAGTAAAAGAAACCGGACTCTCTCTTGTAATAAACAATGTTTATTATTGGAATGTACGTCCTGTTGATGCAGCTGCAAATATAGGATCAATCAAACAAAGTAAAGGAACCGCAGTATTTTCTGAAAACCATACTTTTTGCAGGAATAATACTCCTCCAAAAGTAAATATTAGTGAAACAAATACAACCTCCGGTAAAGAAATATCTCTTAGTTGTGTTGATGACGGGTACTGCTCTTCAAAAAAATATTTTATAATTTATGAAAATACAACCGAATGCGATAGATGCAGTAACTGTCCCATGAAATATTATTATTATCCTCCGGTTATCACTGCGGACTCTGTCTTTTGTTATGTTGTTTCAGATAATGACGGTGCGCAAACAATCGGAAATATGTCATTTAGATACAGCTGTACTAATGATAAAGACGGCTGTTGTATCTCAAATGAAGATAATATTTGTGATAAAGATTGTGCTGAAAATATTGATCCAGACTGTGATAAAACATTGGATAAGGATGATGATGGGATGCCTGATGAATGGGAAAGTCTGCATGGACTGAATCCATCCTACTATTATGATTATGATGAAGATCCTGATCAGGACGGGCTAACAAATTTTCGCGAATATAATTTGACTCTGATATATTTAAACAGTACGGATCCGAATAATGAGGATACAGACGGCGACGGTTATTCTGATGGGGAAGAAATTAATAAAAAAACAAACCCATTAAATATTGAGGATTTTCCAATTCCTTCAGAAGATGATCTTTCCAAAGATACAGACAAGGATGGACTTCCAGATTTAAAAGAAGAAGAATGCGGACTTAATTTCAAGGATCCGCTTGATGCAGCAAAAGATTATGATGGAGACGGTTTAAATAACAAAGAAGAGTGCACTAGGGGTTTTAATATTCAGAAAGCTGATTCAGACGGCGATGGATTTGATGATTTTGAAGAATTTCAAAAAGGTACAGATCCTCTTTCAAGAGATGATAAACCAGAAGGATCAATTATTAGTTTGTTTTTTTATATAATTCCTGTGATTTTGATTATCGGAGGAGTGGTTTTTTTCTTTTTAAAAAAAACCAAAAAGCCTTCCTCAAAAAAATCATCCACACCAAAAAATATAAACAAAAAAAAACGTTCTGAACCTGTTAAAAAAGCCGGTTTTATAGAAAGAAAATTAATGCATAAGAAACCAGAGCCAAAGCCCGTTAAAAAAGAAACCAGACCTGATCAGGGACATGCAATTTTTAAGAGGAGACATCTATTAAAAAACAGAAAAAGAAACAGGATATTTGATGAATTTCTTGAAAAACCGGATCTTAAAAAACAAAAAATTATTAAACCTAAAAAAAGAATTATAAAACAACCTGTTAAAAAACAACAGGTTTCTGTGTTTGACAGATTAAATGAACTTGTTACTCAGAACAAGACATTTTTAAAACTTGATGTGTTGTTAAAAAAAAAACCAGAGACAATTTCCAGATTAAATGATCTTCATGAAAAATATATTAATAAAAAACAGGCAATATTAAAAAAATTAGAGTCTATCATAAACAAAGATGAATTATAAAAAAGCTCAGATCTCAAGCCAGGTTTTTATCTATATTCTTGCAGTTGTCATACTATCAATAACAATGTTATTCGGATACAACATGATTGATCGGTTCAGGAAAAATGCAGAATTCTCCACAATTAATGACTTTGAAAATCAGATTAAGCTGTCAGTAAATGAGCTTTCAAATGAATATCAATCAATAAAACGTGAAAAATTTATTCTCCCGCAAAAGATAAAATACTTATGTATAGCTGACAGCAATATTAAACATAACAAAAATCACATTATATCAAGACTTGCATTATACAATCCAAATATCATTTCATCTCAGCTTAAGATTATTCTTGAAGATAGTTTTGAAAGCAATATCCTGAAAAATATTTTTCTTACAGATTCAAATGAAATCATTCATTCATTTTTTATCAACAACACCCAGATTTGGGAAATCGATGCACCTGACTGCGATGATTTTTCCAAAGACTCCTGTAATATTTATTTTAGATGTTTTGAAAATACAAATAACATTGAAATTATATTTTACGGAGCCGGAAACAAGGTAAGAATCGCCAAAGATACCACATGAAAAAAGCAACTATTGAGATTCAGTTCAACTGGCTGTTCATACTTATTGCAGGAGCTCTTATTCTTTTATTTTTTATTGGAATTACAAGAAAAATTACAAAAAGCTCTGAAGAAACACTGAATTATGATATACTGAGGTATTTGGATGAAATTATTTCAGGAGTACAAATAAGCTCAGGAACAGAGCATAGTATTAATCTTCCTGAAATAAAATTATCTGTTGATTGTGATTTTTATTCTATTCAGGATTCAGAATTTCAGGGAAACACTTTATCAAACAAGATAGTATTTTCACAGGACAGTATTAGTAAAGAATTATTGACTTACACATTAATCTGGGAGGCACCATTTAAAAATTCTTATTTTATTTATTTAAGTTCTCCTGATTCGCAATATGTGGTTGTAAACGATCCTATTAATGATTTTGAAAAAGATATTCTTGAAATCCTTCCAAAGAATGTGAATTCTGAATCTGTTCCTTTTTCAAATCTTAAAGACATAGAAAACAATAACTATGACAGGATTAGATTTATATTTTTTGATAGTCACACTCCTGCTTTACAATCCTTTACTAATTTAGATATAGCAAATACAGATATATCAGCAATCAGAATAATTCCTAAATTAGGAAAATTTCCTGACGGATTTGGAAAAATTGAATTCTATACATATGACGGAACCGATTTTAATCAGAAAGGATTAACAAGCTACTTAAACAAAGCAACGCTTCTTGGTGCTGTGTTTTCTGAGGATATTGGATTATACGAATGCAATATGAGAAAAGCACTTTTGAGATTGGATGTTGTTTCCCAGACTATAAGAAACAGATTAAATATGCTTAAAGACCATTCTGAAGTCAGTTCAAGGTGCGAAACAGGCATCTATTCAGATTCAGAAAGGCTTCTTGAAGATATCGAAGACTATTCTGATATTGGTTTATCATTTCTTGAAAATATTTACAGAAAGACAGATCAGCTTGCAGATAAAAACAAATACCTGCAGAAAGAATCCTGCCCTATAATCTATTAAAAATGAAAAAAAAATCACAGATCCAGATGATGCAGACAATCATTATTTTAGTAATTTTTTTCTTTTTGATTGCAATAGGATTGATATTTTATTTTTCTTATCAAAAATCAGGTCTTAAAGACAAGTCAAGAATATATCAGAACATTGAGATGATAAAAAAATCTCAGATACTGAGTTTTTTGCCTGAAATCCAGTGCAGTTTCGGAAATATAATTTCTTCAGATTGTTATGACATCCAGAAAATTCATGCATTTACATCAACTGTTTATCCTGATAATAAATATTACTATGATTCACTATTTGGAAATGTGAGAATTTCAATATTAAAATATGAAACCAAGATTCATAATTGGAACCAGTCTTTAATATGGAAAGGAGATTCCGGTTTAACACTTTATGATAATTCAAAACCGGATTATTCAGGTATAAGAAATCTTGAGATCCCTGTTAATCTGTTTGATTCAGCATTAAATAAATATTATTTCGGGATAATCAAACTGGAGATATACCAATGAAAAAGAAGTCACAGACAGAAATTTTTGGTCTTGTAATTATTGTGATAATTCTAATTATGGGAGTTGTGTTTCTTGTGGGTTCAAGACTCAACAAAAAAGAACAAACAGATTCAGGAGTAAGTGAATCCAAATATTCGCAGAATTTGTTAGGTTCAATTCTTAGTACAGACACACAAGCCGGTCTTAGCATCTCAGATTGTATCCAGGATATTGTAAAAACAGACAATAAATGTACAGATGAATCATTTGATTCTTCATTTGATTACACAAGATTTGAAATAGAAAAAATTCTTGAAAAAACATTAAATAAAAGGAAAAAAGAATACACTTTATTAATAACAAAAAAATCCGGAGAAAATATAAAATCCGCCATAGACTCATCAAAAGAGTTTTTGCCTATTAAAAACGGAAATTGCAATTCTTTGCAGGAAAAAGAGGCACCCGGAATAATGTTTTTACCTGCTCATGAAACTTTGGTGATAAAATTAGAAGTCTGTAAATAACAGTTTTTATGCGAATGTTATCAGGTCGTTTATTTCAATATTTTTTTGACGGATTGAACTACAGGGAAGCTCAATTACGTAATTTGCTTTTTTTTTTGAATTATATATTCTAAAAGGTTTGAAATTTTCTTTTATTTCAATAACTTTTTTGTTTTTGTCAAGAAAAACAACATCAATCGGATAAAACACAAAAAACATGTGCAGATTAATTTTTGTTTTTTTTTCAAAAACAAAAATTAAACATTTGTCTTTTATTGGTTTTGTAAACATTAATCCAAGAGTTTTTGAAAAGATTGATCTGCATATTTTTATTTTATCTGCAATAATATTTTTTTTTGTTAAGTTTTTTAGCATTGGTCAATAAATTTGTATATTATTATAATTTAAATACCTTTATTTTTTCCCCCTAACAACTGTCCTTCTCCAGGATATCAATTTCGTATACTCCTGCATGATTCTGATCAATTCTGAACCAGTCCTGCATGTTCTCAACATTGCAGTAATCAGTTGTTGTAATATTGTTAAAATAAAGATAATCGATAAGTGTTTTGTTTTTTACAGATAAACCTTGTTTTTGAAAGTCATCAAGGTATACCATGCTTTCAATGCCCATGCTTGAATTTGATAAATTTCCTGTAAACCTCATTAAAAAACTTGGAGCATCAGTAGAAGTAATATAATAAGAATTATTCAGATGAGTTTTAAGATTTGTTGTGTCATTTGTTGAATCATCAACAAAGTCAGAAAAAGTTGTTGGGAATATCAGGTTAGAAACTTTATCATCTGAATGTACTGTGTATAACGGATCCTCAAAACCCGTTACATTTATGATAGTTCTAAAGGTTTTATTATATGCCCATACTGCAAGATCTTTTTTATCACTTATATTTATAGTTGCATCAAATATTATTTTTACAGTATAGAAAGAATTCATTTCAAGATCAATATTTCTTGGGTAAAGATTTACCTCAATATTTAGTTTTTCAGATTCTTCATTAATTCTGGAAAGCCAGGAAGTTATATCTGCACCATGACCTTCCTGCTTCATAATATTTATTTCTGTTCCGTTTGCAGTTCCGTTTTCAAAGATTTCTGAAAAAATTGAATCTAAATCCTGGATAAATCCTTTTTTTATTCTTATATATTTTTGGAGACTTAATAGGGATCTATACCCTCCGATAAACATCTCTCGCTGCATATCATTCTCAAAATCATCCACAAAATTATTCATTGTTCTGATTCGTGTAGAAATGGCATAACTCTTTTCTCTGTACCTGTTTGGATTTCTGGTACTTACTGCAATAACAATAAATATTACCAGAAATACTGCAATAAAAGTAAAAAATACTCCCTTTTTGTTATTAATTATTTCCATACCCTCACCTCAGCTATTGCAGGACCCCAGGGGTAAGGAATTTTTCCGACAGATAAAGCACCGATAATAAAATTCTTTTCTTCAAGATCAACAAATATTCGTCCGTTGTCATCAAGGTCAAGCTGGTTGAGAAGCCTGTACATTGCATCATCATAGGTGTCATTCTGATCAAACTGATAAGTTCCGGATTGAATTGCTGAAAAACTGTAATTACATTTTTTTCCCCCGGTATAGTCAGGCGGAACAGCAACTGTTGTATTTTTTTTATTTTCAAACTCAACATACCAGGTGCATCCGACTGCTTTTTCAAGCACATCACTGTAAGAAACAGAAGACTTTAACAAAGCATTATAAATTAAGGTATTATTTTCTGAGCATCCTGTCATGTTTTCATAACTGTCTCCTGTCCTGATACTAATCTGATTTGTTCCGTTTGTTAGATCTAGATAGGCAATATTTACAATAAAAGGATCTCCAAGTGTTGTGTAATCCTGATTAAAATAACTTAGATTATACACCAGATTATTATTCACAACAAGTTCATCAGTCCAGTGCTCAGAAGAATATGAAGTTACTCTTGCGTTTGAAATTCTTATATTATTTGGTATGGTTATATTACTGCTGCAGTTAACTAAAGGTTCTTCAACAACAACAGATATCTCCCCAAACTCCGGTGGCTCACTAAGCGGAGTATAATTTATCTGGATGTAGGAATCACCATACAGTTTACTATTTGATAAATTTCCCTGAACCTCGATAGTTTGTGCATGTCTGCTGGCTGAAACAATTTGGGAAGCTACATCAGAATAAAATTCCTGTAAAGCAGTTATATTATCACTTTTTGAAAAAATACCTTCACCGCAGTTAGCAATTCCCTGTAAAGTCAGTTCATCAGCTTCATCACTGTATCCTACTGCATAAACAGTAATTCCGTAATTTTCCCTTGCATCACACGCAGCCTGAACAGCATCGTCACTGTCAGTATCTGAATATCCATCCCCGTCAAGATCTCCGGTTATTCCTTGTTCACTGCAGTCTATATTTGCCTGGCCGTCTGTCATGACCATCATTGCTTTATCCCTGGAATCATTCAATGTTATTAATTTGAGATCAAATTTTGCGGACTTGTCTGAATTAGATAGATCAACTGCAATAACATTATTTCCCTGGAGAAAATAATTTTTTGAAATACTTTTTCCATGAATATTCCAATACTCTCCCTGATGTTCCATCGGATCAGAATCAATTATATTTCCATTAAGATATACTATAGCATTATCATCTGAGAGTACATTAAGCACTCCTTTTTTAACATCAGTTATATCGTCTATAGTAAAATTCTTCCTGAAATAATAATGATTTGTAAGATTAGAGATTTTTAACTGGATATTGTCAAAATACCACTTACCTTCATCATCATTATCATCTCGTTTGAGTTTTCCTCCTAAACTCAAATAATAAATACCAGGACCCTCGATCCAGTCTTCAATATATTGGGAAAATGAATCTGATTCATCACCATCCGGATCCTCATCAGTATAGATTTCAAAGGAGTCATCAGAAGGATCCATCCCTGAATCTTGATTTTCCCCTAGATAGTGCACACCAGAAAAAGATGAATTCCATACAGATTTTACCCAGACTTGATCCTGGGAACCGAACGTTGATCTGTCATCCCACCACCAGTCAAAAGATATTGTTGCCCTGCCGTTTTCAGAATCAAGTATCTCATAAATCTGTTGAGTTATATTTATCTCGATACCATAAGCTCCGGAAACATCATTATCATTATCCCTTGAATCAATACTTAATCTTCCGTTTAAAATCCCTTCAAAGTCAACAGATGAAGAATATTCAAAAACACCTGATGAATAATCCCAGCCGTCATTTCCCTGATTTATTCCGAATGTGTTTGCTGTACTGTTTAAAATTGATGAAGAGAAATCATTGGGGGGACCTGAATTGTCATTCTGATGTTCCCACAGGTTAGCATAAACTATTCCTGTTCTTGAGCCAGTAAATTTCAATTCAATATTATCAAACATCCAGTAACCGTCATCATCACTGTCATCTCGTTTGAGTTTTCCTCCTAAACTCAGATAATAAATACCAGGACCCTCGATCCAATTACCGATTGATTGTGAAAAAGATCTTTGCCCAGTATCACCATCAGGATCTTCATCAGCGTATATCTCATTTGTTGAATCAGATGGGTTATGACCTGAATCATAACCACTGCCAAGGTAATGCACACCAGAAAAAGATGAATTCCATGCAGCCTTTACCCATACCTCGTCCTGGGAGCCGAACCAGCTGTGCTCATCCCACCACCAGTCAAAAGAAACTATAGCCTGACCATTATTTGATAAAAGATCATACATTTCCTGGGTTACATTAATCTCGATACCATAAGCTCCTGACACATCATCTCCTGTACTCAATGAATCGATCCTTATCCTTGTAGAATACATATCAAATGCTACACTTCCTGAATAATCAAAAACACCTGATGAATAATCCCAGCCGTCATTTCCCTGATTTATCCCGAATGTATTTGCCGTGGTGTTTAAAATTCCTGAAGAAAAATCATTGGGAGGTCCAAATGTGTCTGATTGATGCTCCCATAAATTTCCGTATAATGATGGTGCAGAAAGATCATTACCTAATTGTGTATCCACATATGGCTCATAAATATAACTATTTGTGCTTCCTAATATCGCAGAACCTGTGTTCCATGTTGAATCATTAAATCCCAATTCATACCATATATCTCCTTTTGTATCATTTGGAGGAAAACTATAAAAATAGTTGTTGTTATATTTCCATAATGAACCATTTGAGATAACTTCAGTTCTTATGATAGAATCAGTTAATATATCTCTTGCAGAATTAATCCCGCAGCAGATGCATGTGTTTCCGTCTGCTTCATAACCTGATTCAGGACTTGAATTTCCGATTGTCTGATACAGCTTTGAAATATTTGTTGTTGGAGCTACAGTCTCAGAGTCATGGGTGACAGCTTCATAAGAGATTAAACCAACCTCATTTCCAGTTATATTTATTATATTTTCAGCAAAATCCTTGTCGAGGCATTTTGCAACACTTAACCGTGATGTAGAAAGCTCACCTAAATTAGCATCATCACAGTTTCTTTTTGTTCCTGTATTACTGTTATCCATTCTCCTGTCCATGCTTCCGGAAATATCAGTAATTAATGCAACATCTGCATTGCCTTCATAAATATAGCCAAAACTGACATTTTCAAAACCTAATCTGATCGGAACAGTTTTTGAATCTAATGAAGAATATGAAAGATCTGTCAGGTTATTATCTTTAAGTGTTATGTTTTCTTCACCGGTTAAGTTTTTTAGTTTTAGAACCGTTGTGTTTCCGATAGTTAAGTACAGAGTGTTGTTTGAACTGTTTGATTGATTTGCAAAATAATGAAGAAAAACTTCTAATGATTCAAGGTCTCCGGGCACATAAAAAGAAGAATATAAATTTACAATTCCCTTAATTTCAGGAAATGAGTATTTGTCTCTTCCTGATTCTGTTTCGATGTTCATTGTATTTGTCTTATATGTTACCCTGAAAAATCCTCCACCGACATATGAGTCTCCCATTTCACAATTAAAAACAATTGAAAAATTATTTTTTGCACCAGGAGTTATATTGTTAAGACACTCTGATATATTCCAGGAATCCGCACTCATTGATCCTGTTCCTGGATTAAATACTCCCTGGCACTGATCATCATTTATAAAAATTTTAAATAATCCTCCAGAATCAAGCTCAACATAAAGTTCAGATAAACTTGCATTTTCCGGAATATTATCAATATATCCTGAAATATTCCCCTGTCCTACAAATCCACCAAAATAAAGGTATGAAGAAAATGTCTTTTCATTAATACCTTCAAGATAAACCTTCGATGTTGCTCCTTTTAATGGTTTGAATTTCTCAAATCCTGAAACCATTCTTCTGTATGATATTAAATCATCAATTCTACCTGATTTAGAATCATTTGAAATAACTATTTCATCATTTACAAGAATCTGCATTCCGAATTTTTCAGGTATTATTTTTTCAGTGAGTATTTTTGAAAGATTATTGGAAAGTTCAGTTTTATTTAATACATAAAATTCACTGATCTGCTCTATAACAGAATTATTGATGTTTGTAATATTGCCATTTTTAATCAGACTCTTAACATATGAATCATTTATCTCATTAATTTTTAAGTTTGCAAGGCTGTTTACAATATCTTTGGAATAATAATTCATCTGTAAAGAGCTTTGTTCTTCAATAAAAAATGAGAAAATCAAAATTAAGCTTGAGGCTAACAAAATCCCAGCAAATAGTCCGTCAATTGTAAAAAACATGCTTTTTTTTTTCATTCTCGATCCCACAAATAAATGTTCATCTCAATTATGTTTGAAGTAATATTTCCGTTAATGTTTTTTTTTAAGACAAGATATCTTTTCAGACTTACAAGTTTATCAGGATCCATTGTTTTAAGAGTGTCATCAGTTTCACCTGGGTCTCCAAAAAATTTCTGTGTAAGATTAATTGTTCTGTTAACCTGATTTTTAAAAAACACTAAAAAATCATATTTTGTCTGCAACAGACTTTTTGTATGTTCATAATCAAGCATAGTCAGATTGTAAAACAAAGAAAGTTTTGTCACATTTAGTATATAGTTTCCGTTTGTTATACCGATGCTTATTACATTATTTTCATTCCAGGAACCAGGAATTCCCTGACTCATAAGGGATTCAGAAACAGAGTTTAATGATAAAACCATGTCTTTTAATTCATCTTTTTTTGTATAAGAGTTATCAGACACATATTTTAGTGATATAAGAAAAACAATAAGAAATATAGTGAGACCTAAAATAAAGTCAGTATACCAAATCTGGGCTTTTTTTTTATCCATGTTAACAATTGATGCATACTGTCTGATTTACTTTTCTTATAACATTTATCCCTTTCTGGATAGATCCAGTTGTGTTAGGGATTAATTTTGCGATATCTCCTTGAGAATAATTTATGATAATAACCCTGTTAGTATTTCTTATATCAAAATATATATTTTCAATATCATTATCAATTAAAAATTCTCTCATGTATCCGTTTTTAGCTTCACTTGCCAGGATAAATTCGTTTTGTAAATAATATGAATAATCCTCCATAATTATCCTTTTTTTTTGTTTTGCATCAGTTTCAATCCATTCACCGATCATCAGGATAAAGACAAGAGTGATAGTTAAACCTAGGCTTATCATGAAAATGAATTCCATGCTTATCTGTGCTTTTATCCTGAGATTGATACTGAATCACCCTGAGCTTCAATAACTATATAATGAAGTCCTGAATTAATTGATATGTTTCCAGTGATGTTAACAAGAGAAGTGAAGACAACTGAATGGAGTGTATTATGATGTGTTCTGTAGTGAAAAATCAGTTCTCTCTCTGCAATACTTATATTTTCAATCTTTTCAGGAAACATTACTTTTAATGTTGTTTTTGATGGTTTTCCAAGATAATAAATTGTTTCTGATTTATCAATCAAGTTCATTCCGATATTTCTGATCTGGTTGACATGAATCTTATCTTTTGTTTCGTGGGACTGGAGCTGGAAAATTATTAAAAGGGGGATTAGCATCACAAAAACAAAACCAAAGATTACAAGAAATTCCATTGCTATCTGTGACCTCTTTTTTTGCATACAATAGATTATATCTCAATTATGTATTTAAAGTTTTTTGCTTTGCAAAAATCTTCTGATTTAAATTTATTCCAGGATAGTTTAAAAAAAGACTCAGAAATTTATTTTTTAAAAAGTCTTTTCCAGGGAATACCGACAAAGCATAAGAAAAATAATCCAAGACCCGTCCTTATCAGATCTTTTGTTCTGATAAGAATGCTTATGGCAAGACCAATTGCCCTGTTTAATCCAAGGGCTCCCAAAACCGATACTTGACCGGCTTCAAGAACTCCAAGAGCCATTGGAACAGGCATAGAATACGATACTGCGACAAGCGCAAGGACAAGAAATATTTCAGTTAAGCTTGCACTGTATCCAAACATAGACAAAACTGTCCTGTATTCCATAAACATTAATATCCATAAAATGATATTTATTATTATTGCCTTTAGAAAAGTGGTTTTACTGTATTTAAAAAAGTCAAAAACATGTTTCTCAACAGTAACAACTTCTTTTTCAAATTTTTTCAACCAGTTAATTTTATTAAATCGGAAAAATTTAAAGAGCTTTGAAAGTGTCGGTTTTTGAGTTATTATTCTGTAATAAAAAGAAAGTATAAGCAATCCAGGTATAAGAACTACTAATAAAAATATGAGCTTCTGCTGAGAGGACAATGAGAAATTTATAAAAAGCAGAATAAAGCCAATAAAAGCAAAAAATGCATCAGTTGTAACACTCATTGACTTATCAATTAATATTGAGGAAATACCTTTTTTAAAACTGATACTGTGTTTTTTAAGGCACAATGCTTTAACAGGCTCTCCACCGATATGTGCCTGCGGGCTTAGATAACCTGTTGCATAACCTATCTCATGGTACATAAGTAATTTGTGAAACGGAACAAAAATATTTTGAGCCTTTAAGATAAGCTTCCATCTTAATACAAGCAAAAGCTCAATACAAGATACAATAAAGATATATCTTACAACCAAGGGAATAGATGCATGATCAAAAACATCAAGAACTT
This sequence comes from Candidatus Woesearchaeota archaeon, assembly GCA_014729915.1. Classification (GTDB taxonomy): domain Archaea; phylum Nanobdellota; class Nanobdellia; order Woesearchaeales; family GW2011-AR15; genus WJJD01. The sequence continues at coordinate 32,009 of WJJD01000036.1, forward strand.
CTTTTACAGGTATTCTTGAATAAACTATGGCAAGTAAAGCCAGACCTATAGATATAGAAACAATAAAGAATAATACTTTCTTATTCATGCAGTTGATAAAAAAAATAGTATTTAAAAGTTTAATCTTTGAATCTTTTTTTTATATTTCAAACAGATCTATTAAAAAAATAATCCTGTCAAGCCCACGAAAAAGATCAACCGCGCCCGAGGAGATTCGAACTCCCGGCCTTTACCTGGCTCCTTGAAAATAGGAGGGTACCGCTCTATCCAAACTGAGCTACGGGCGCATATTGTAATCTCTAAAAAACCTGATATTATTTAAAAATTTAATCAAAAACCGCTTTTTTCGACACTTACACTCTAATCCTAATCAAAATCTTCTAAAAGTTCATTTTCCACCAGTCTTTGACTGGTGGTTAAATGTTGTGGAAAATGAAGTCTGTCATTCCCACAGGTCATTCCTTGACTTCAGAAGCAAGTTCTGAACTCTGTCATTCCCACAGGTCATTCCTTGACTTCAGAAGCAAGTTCTGAAGTTACTGAAAACGACCTTCGCCCGTAGGGCGAGCATGCCACTGGTCTCTGACCAGTGGTGGTCGGTTTTCGCTTAACATTTTGATAAAGCTGTCTAAGCCTCAGCTAACTCTCTTTCTCCAATAATAGGACTACTCCATGGGTTCTTCACAGGCTGTTTAGGCTTTTGAAACAAGAAAAATATCCTGAATTTATAAACTTACCAGAAAAATATATAAAAGAGTTCATATGTATATGGTAGCATGAAAACAAAGATACATGATTTTATTAGAGCAGAAGATATTATGTCAAAGGACACTTTTGTAGTTGATATTAAAGCAAGTATCCGGGATGCAGCACAGCTGATGGTAAAATATAACACAAATTGTCTTATTGTTATGAAAAAGACAAAACCTATAGGCATAATTACAGATGAAAATATAACAAAAATTGTTGCTGAAGATAAAAATATTAAAAAGACAAAAATAAAATCTGTTATGTCAAAACCTCTTTTCACAGCAACTTCAGATAATTCTTTTTTTGAAATTATTAAATTAATGAAAAAAAAGAATATAAGAAAACTGCCTGTTCTAAGAGAAGATTCCCTGATAGGGATAATTACTGAAAAAGAAGTTACAAAAGGTGTGCTTTATGTTAACAAAGTTCTGAATAAGACTTTCAGAAACGGTTTTATTTCTCCTGATGAGTATAAAAAACAAGAGGAGAATCTTATAAAAAGTATTTTAGAGAAAGGCTTAAAAAAAGAACCTCCCTGGGTTAAAAAAGAAATTGATCTTTTAAGAAAGATATATGAAGAACAAGAACAGGTCTATAAAAAGCTTGTTTCAACATCAAGAAAATATACTCTGACAGACTGGAGAAAAAATATCTGGGTTGACTGTAAATTCAAACATGAAAAAATGGAAAATGACGAGATTGTTTTCATGTGCAAAAAACTAAAAGATTATTGTGTCTACAAAGATTGTCCTCTTAATAAATTATAAAGAGTGAAAAGCTCCTTTTTATGTGTAAGATTCCTTCTTTACCTTTCATCAAAATTTGCCAAAAGCAGATTTTAATTATAAAAAGTTGGGCAGAATACCCACTACTTTAGTTGTGGGATGAATGCCGTGCCTCTTTCGGAATTTACTTCAAGAGGCTAACAACAATAAACCATTGGTTTGTGAGATTTTAATCATCTAAAGGGCTTTTGATATTAGATAAATTTCTATTGCTTACTTTCGTATATATCAAAGTTGTAGAAATATCAGAATGCCCAAGTAAATCTCTAATTTATCTAATATCTGTCCCTTTCTCTAAAAGATGTGTTGCAAAACTATGTCTAAGAGTATGGGGAGAAATCTTTTTCTTAATTCCTGCTTTTTTTGCTGTGTTTTCAATAATCTTCTGGATTGTTCTTTGAGTATATTTCCCTCCTCTTGTTGTTATAAAAACATATCCATTTTAGATTAATGATTTCACTTAATCTTAATCCTGCTGAATATCTTATTTGAATGATTAGTCTGTGTGTCAAATTGTTTGTTGATAAAATCATACTTTCAATTTCCTCTTTTGTAAGTATAACAGGAAGTTTCTTCTGTCTCTTAAGATTAAGAATATCTTCAATGATTTTTTCAATGATCTCAGAGTCCTCTTTACTTGCTTTAAGATAAAATTTGATTGCAAAACCTGCTGATCTTACTGTCTCGTCAGATTTGTTTTTGGTAATCAAATATAACAAGTAATCTCCTGGAGATTTCTTTGATTGAAGATATTTATCAACATGGTATGTGTAATTTTCAATTGTCCTTTTTGAGTATCCTTTTAATTTACACTCATCTGAAATTAGTTTCTTCCATTTCATAAGCTATTGAAAACTTGAGATTTCAATATAATTATTACGCTTTTTGCCTTAAAATCCTGTATTAAACGTAATAAAA
>WJJD01000007.1 GCA_014729915.1 Candidatus Woesearchaeota archaeon
CCCATACATGATTTATTAAAACATTATTGGTTGAGAGGATGTCCCTCACCCTGATGTTTCCTGTAGAGGAAACTATAATTTTATAGACGACAACACGATAGATATATTTATAAAGAAAGACAGTTTATTTTAAAAATCAGACACAAAAATTCTGATTTACGCGTAATACAAATTCCTGTTAAACTCTTTGACCCTACAACGTGGGGTCAAACTTCGTCCGAAGAGTTTTTGAATTGCTAATAAATAGAGCGTAGCGAGTCTATATGTGCGTAGCACGGGGGGTCTGAGAGTTCCTTTTAATGAGCGAATGCGATACTTCAAGAACATACATTAAGGCGAGAAAACAATTTCTACTTTGGAAAAGTTGTTTGTAAATCTTTAGGCATATCTACAACTTTTTTTGGACCGCCTATAAGCACTTTATCTTTAGATGATATTACTATCAGATCATAATTATTTTCTGCTATTTCATTAACAAGCATATCATGTATATCATAAATTTCATTTTCAATTTCATTTTCAAGAATGTCATCACCACAATTTTTAAGTTTTAATTCCTTACATATTGGTTTGTTAATGGGATATCCGTGGTCTATATATTTATCAGTTAAGGCAAAAACAATTTCTTTCTTATTCTCAGCAGATTTTATATGGGGTGTTTCTTCCAAATATTGTCTTGATTCCCTCATAGCTGCCTGATAGGCACCAATTAAAAATGGATCTAATTTATCAGCCATGGTTAATTTTATATAAGGATCCTTTGTAGATTCAATAAATTCTAACGCATCTTTAATAGATGAAGCTGGGAAGAAAGTATCTAAAGCAGGGTGTTTAACTTGAGGATCTACCGGTCCAAGTTCGCCGGCTTTACAAAGAATTAAATTGTCTGCACTAACAGCTATATATGTAGCAGCACTTTTTGCAAAAAAAGGGACAATCACATTGAAAGTTTTACAATATTCCCTAAATATATTAACTATTTTTGCAGCAGAATCAATTTGACCTCCACCAGAGTCTAAAACTAATTCAAGAACATCAGTTTCGCCAATCTTCCTAATTATCCGATGATAGTGTAAAGACATCATCATCGAAATAGAATATCCTCCGATAGAAAAAATAATTTTTGATTTCCTTTTTTCCTCAAGCTTCTTTAATCTACTTTGAATCTCAGAAAATACATCTTTTGGACTATTTGTAATTATTTTATCTGAACTCATCTTTATTTTATTGCCTTAACTTTCTGCAATTTTGTTCTCATTTCTTGAATATTGACTAAGGTGTTATCTTCCATACCTAAATCTCTTTTTATAGATTTAAATGAATTAAAAATCTGTTTTGCTTTTCTAAACTCTTCAATATTGCTCCTTATTTTTTGATATTCCATTTTTACCTCCATAAGAGATTATATGTTTATAAGTGTTTATGTCCTTTGTATTTAAATATATTTCTAATTAATATTAAAGAAATTGTAAAAACTCTATAAATGTTTTGTTTTAAATGACATATTAGGTTTTCTCGCCTTTCAATAATTAATTTCTTGACGAAGTCAAGTCTATATGTGCGGTGCACCTCAGACCCCCAATTCCAATAATAGCAATTCAAAAATTGAGTTTAACATCGGGCTTAAGGGAAGTTTTTGCGAAGCAAAAATTTGGGAGAATGAGGAGTGAGCTTGGCGAACGACGAATGAACCCTTTAAGCCCTGTTAAACTCGTTTTCGGTTACGAAGTTCCGAAAACCTGCGTCCGCAGAGTCGAATTTTCACTTATATAATTTCGAGCGTAGTGAGTGTAACTGTCCGAAGGACTAAAGAGTTGGGGGCGTTCAATCAAGCACGAAGTGCCATAAAGAACAAGATTAAATTATTTCCTTTGTAGCAAAGGAATCCAGTTTTCTGAATACCAGAACAAACCGATTGTATTGTTAGGAATATTATTTTCAAAAGTAAAGACTATCTTGCACTCATCATAACCATATCTGTATTGATCAGGAATTCTGTTTTTATATTTGTCTATGAATTTAATAACTTTATCTGAGTCTAGTCCTTCCATTTGATCAACTTGTTGAGATTCTGGAATCAGTTGAGAATAAACAACTAAAACCTCACTTTTTTCCTGAATATAATTAACGCCTTTTTTGAATGCAAAAGGACAAGCATAAACTACTTTTTTGAATCCTTTCAAGATTGCTTTATTTTTTTCATAAAACTTAATAAATGTCTTTCCTGTACCAATGAAATCATCGAAGAGAACAAGCACTTTTTCTTTAGTTTGTTCTAATTTGCTAAATTCAGTAAAGGCTTTTTCAGGTAGTTTACAATTTTCCTGAAAAATTCTCAGACTATGATGAGATCCACTCGTGATCTTTCCTATTGCACTATACACCTTTTCCGCATCATCGCCTAACAATGAATTAATCTTATGATTTGTTGCAATCACTCCCGGTATGAGTTGCTTTGATGATACGTGTTGGAGTTTATCTAAAAGATTTAAAGCAATTCTCTTATCTTCAGCGGTTTCAAAATTATATAACCACGCTTCTATCTGATTCTTATCAATAGTGTCTTTCCATTTCTGAATTTGATGAACCAATTCTTTTTCTACTTCTTTGAAAAGAGGATTGATCACAGGTTGATTTGCTTTCAACTGCTCTTGATGACGGATTAGGTCTCCAACATCTTTCTGTTTGTCCATTAATCGCTTGTTTTTTCGATTAAATTCATCGACTACATTCTGATTATAATCTTGAAAATAATTTGATATTGAATCTCTGTTTGATCCACTCTTGGCAAAGTAATTATATGTCCAGGCCTCTTCATTTTCAAATAAGAATTCTTCCTTAATGAATTGGAGGTATATCTGTCTATACATTTCAAATTGATCTACTAGAGAAGTCAGATTTATTTTCTCTTCCAGAAAAGAATCTTTTTTGTCTAATATATCATCTTTTACTGTCATAAATTTTGAATATTCAATGCCCTTTATTTTTAGAAGTAGCAATTCAAATGCGATAAACAAATAGTACTTAGATACAAATTCATAGCAGAAAGGGAGAAGCTTCTCTTCATTAAAGTTTAATATGACATATTTGTAGGGGATTGGCTTTGATGAATCTTGTAAATATTCATTTATCTGAGAAATGATTAGATCTTTTCCTATAACACCAAATAAAATTTCTTGCCTGAACCCTAAAAATTTTGAGTTATCATAAATTATTGTCCCCTTATCATCTAAATCTGACAGGTGATTCACGAAGTCTTCTGCTTTTTCTCGGTTGGTTCCTGGTCCGTTCAAAATTAATCCACTGCTTTTTCTATCCTCAAAAAAGAATGAGTAATCTCTAATATCATAAACTTTGATACTTGGCATACTATGTTTTCCTGAATCAAAATACAGTTCTTTTGTAAATATTCCTTTTAATTCATTTGGAAGTTGGGCTTCGAACCCAGTCTGAACTTGATCAAATATTGAGTGTCTTTTGTTTAGTATTTTTTGATCAGATTCTCCAGTTTCATCATTTTGAGGATTTAGCGTGCATTCAAAGAGGATTGTGAAGTAATCTCCAAAGTGATAAGCTGAATGAATATCAATTCTTTGAACTCTAGCAATTGTCATATTAGCATTAGAAATGGTTTTCATTGATTGTTGGAGTGAATCCTTTGCACGAGAATCATTCTTAAAGAATAAAGTTTCCCCAAAGTTAGCCTGGCAATAAGCATCAATTTCTTCTGATTGTGATATAGGGAAAATGTCGAATAGAATAAGTTTACTTTGTTTTTTTGATACTTCTTTCAATAGATCCATTGGAGAAAATTGATCTTGTGGATTATGGTCTATATACCCTAAACCCTTCATTGGAGAAAGAAGTTGATCCATTTGGCTTTGAGCGAGAGAAAGTTGTTTAAGAACCCCTGATTCAGATATTGATTTAGCAAAATTTTGAGAAGCCTGAATTGATTTTAAAATACCAGATCCGGATATTGATTTTGCTAAAGCTTGTGATGTTTTCATTGCTTCCATCATTCCAGAAGGAACAAATAATTTAGGATTATGTTCTGTCTTTTCCTCCTCAGAAAGTTCTTTAATCTTTTCAGATTTTTCCATTTTAATAACCTAAATTATTTGGTGGATTAAACCTTGTTCTTACTTTATTTGGTTTTGGTCTGTTATCTTTATCAAGATTTCTTTCAAATATTTTATCCCACTTATGTCCGCATGCTTGGCATTCATAAAACTCTTTTTCAGTTCTCCAAAGTTCCATTTTGATTTTTTCTTTACCCTGAAACTTCCTATCTTTGATGGTTTCACCATCGTTATAATAGTAGATTGTTTCATCTCTGTAATGATAGGGTCTTTTTTCTTCTTTTAGTGTTTCTTTGTTGATTAGTTTCTTCTTGAAGATCGCATTACATTTAGGACATTGGTTATTATATATCCAATAAGTCACAAATCCTAAACCAACGTCTGCAACAATAAGATAAACGTAGTTAAAAAGTTGCCATTGGTAAATCATACTGAAAAAAGTTAATACCACAACAAATGATGTAATGAATAATGAGATTAAGAATGGATTGTTTAGAACTGAACCTGATAGGCTTGCTTTTTCAATTTCGTTTGGTTCTTTTTTGGACTTATTTCCAACAATTTTTTTGAATACAAAGATGATTATGGTAGAAATTAAGGTAGCTGAAACTCCACTGATAATCCCTTCAATAATATTATTCCAATCCATTTTATTTAATTGAATTTTTTGATTCGTTCTTAGCTTCTTTTAGTGTTTCTTCCAACAGTATTAGTATCTTTTCAGAAACATCCATGACAAATGCATGCTCATTTTGTGTAATTTTATTAGCATGAATAGCTTTGTTGCATATATGAACAACTTCTCTTATTAGATGTGTTGATTGTTTATCGAAAACTTCGCTATGTTCTAACAATTTAAGAGAATTTGCAAGTGACCTGTACGTCTTTCTTGGATAATTCATGAATTCCAATAGCTTTATTGTTTTATCTTCAATAAGATATCTTATTCTCATTAAATCAACATTTTTTGAATCTATTCTAGATAATTCTTTATCAGTTTTAGTTTTAACACGTTTTTGTTCTGTTTTAGAAACATCTTTAATTTTTTCTTCGACTTGAGATTTTAATTCTTTTCTAGATAATTCTGTGTTAATCTCTTCTTGCTCAGTTTTTGCTTCTAATTGTTTATCCAGTAAAGTTTGATTATGTTTCCATTTTTTTATAGAATAACAAATAGCTGTAATTCCCAACCCAGCAATCAAAATATATGCTCCAATTATACACCAGAAACTCCAATGAATCTCAGCAATATTCTTAATTGATAGAAACAAATATGTTGCCGTACCCCAACCTATTAAAAACAATAGAATCCCTGCTGACATAATAAATTTATAAAAATCATCATATACTAATTTTGGAAGATCCATATATAAATGAAGTATAGACTCAAAAATATAAATCTTTCGACCGTAGGGAGTGTATATGTGCGTAGCACCGCCCCCAACTCTTTTTTTGGTTCTTTTTCTAAAAGAACATTTTAAGTGAAAATTCGATTGAGTTTAACACGTATTAAACGTAGTTTTATTACGTTTAATACACTATTTCATTGTAAAAAGCGAAATAATTATATACAAATGGAATTCTTTGTAATTATTATGAACAAAGAAGACAAAAATTAGAAAAAACTAATTTCTGATGAATGTAAACTAAGAGGATACTCAAAAAATACAATAAAAAACTATGCTCACCATGTTAAAAAATTTTTGAATTCAAAGAAGTCACCAAGAAAATATTTACTTTCTCTAATTGATAAAAACAAATCAGATGAAACAGTAAGATCAGCAGGTTTTGCAATCAAATTTTATCTTAAAGCAAGTAAAGAGGACTCTGAGATCATTGAAAAAATCATTGAAGAAATTCCTAATCTTAAAAGAGAAAAGAAACTACCCGTTATCCTATCAAAAAATGAAATTGAAAAAATGATTCTTTCAACAAATAATTTAACACACAGACTAATTATTCAGATTGGATACGCTGCAGGATTAAGGTCAAGTGAAATAATTAATCTAAAATGGAAAGACATTGATTTTAATCGAAATTTAATTCATATTAAAACAGGAAAAGGAAAAAAAGATAGAATTGTTATGCTATCACAAAGAGTAAAAAAATCACTGCAAAATTTTTTCAGTGAAAAAAATGGATATGTTTTTATCACAACAAGAGGAGGGAAATATACTCAAAGAACAATCCAGAAGATTATTGAAAACACAGCAAAAAAAGCAGGAATTAAGAAAAAGATTTCTCCCCATACACTTAGACATAGTTTTGCAACACATCTTTTAGAGAAAGGGACAGATATTAGATATATTAGAGATTTACTTGGGCATTCTGATATTTCTACAACTTTGATATATACGAAAGAAAGTAATAGAAATTTATCTAATATCAAAAGCCCTTTAGATGATTAAACTCTCACAAACCAATGGTTAATTGTTGTTTGCCTCTTGAAGTAAATTCCGAAAGAGGCACGGCATTCACCCACAACTATAGTAGTGGGTATTCTGCCTAACTTTTTATAAATATTTCTTCTGATACAAGATAAAATTTTTCCCACAGGCAAAAAATATATAATTAACTTAATTCTTGTTTTTTATATGTCCCAGCTTGTTAAAAAATCATATGAGATCTTATTTAACAAAGAATGTCCCTATAAAACATCTCTGAAACATTCACGGGCATTTAAAGGATATAATGCAAATGTCCGCTTTAATGAAAAAGAATTAAAATTCAGGGTAAGTCACAAATGGAAAGGAGTTTCTTCAGAAATCAAATCAGGACTCATCCAATCCTTGCTAAACAAAGTCTTTAAAACCAAAAAAAGTTCAATAAATATTGATATGTACAACATTTTTCTAAAAAAGGTCCATCTTACAATTCCAAAAAAAAATAAAGATGAGCTGCTTATCAACTCTTTTAACAGGGTAAACGATAAATATTTCAACGGAATGATTCTTATACCCAATTTAAGATGGGGATCTCCTTCTTTATCAAAGGTCGGAAGCTATGATTACGGGACTGATACAATTAGATTATCTTCTTTACTAAAAAAAGATGAAAATCTTTTAGATTATGTAATGTACCATGAGCTTCTTCACAAGAAACTTAAATTTACAAAAAAGAATTCAAGAAACTATCATCATACAAAAGAATTCAAAAGAAGGGAAAATGAATTTGAAGACAAAGATGCAGAAAAAAAACTAAAAAGATTCTTAAAAAAACAAAGAGCAAAAAAAATATTAAAGATATGGTAAATTATTATTTTTTTTCCACCGGAACAACTCCTGAAAGATTTCTCACAACATTCACAAGCTCGGAATCACTGGAAACAACAATCTTTGAGTTATTCCTGAGAGATTTTTCAACAGTCTCTAACTTTTTCAAGATCTGTGCATTGCCTTTGAAATACTTATCAGCAGCTTCATTCACAAGTTTTATTGCTTTTGCTTCACCATCTGCTTTTGTTTCAAATGCAGTTTCAAGGTCCTGCGCTGCAGTCTTTTCCTGCTCAGCCTTGACAACTTTGTTCATAGCTTCCTGGACATCCTTTGGTGGCGGAATCTTCTGGATTTCAACTCTTAACACTTCCACACCATAGCTGTCAGTCTCCTTGTCAAGAACAGTCTCAACTTTTGTATTGATTTCATCCCTGTTCTCATTTGCCTGGGTTAAAGTCATCTTTTCGATAACATCCCAAAATGTTGTCCTTGCAAGAGAAGTCAATTGAGACCTGTGGTCGTTAACATTATAGATAGATTTTTTCACATCCCTTATCTGGTAATATAAAAGAGCATCGACAATCGCATTAAGCCAATCTACAATATGACAAAATAAATGTTTAAACTATGAATGTTGATTCCTGTTTTTCCTCATGAATTTTTCTGTATATTAAGTCCACAAGATGGACTAGATTATTAAGAAAAGAGCCATCTTTTCTTATAGAGGACTTTGAAAAACCCCAATAAAAGATATAAAATTAATTATTTATAGAGAATTTTAAAAAAACCCGAAGGGGTTTTTCAAAATTCTCTATATATTATCCCGTTACCACATACTAAGTTGAAAAACATTTAAATAATACCGATAGTAACTAAGATGTATCAGAGAAAGCATTTCTCGAGTTAAAAACAAACTTTTATAAATTAATACTAAATTCAGAAAGGTGGTATAATATGGCAGGAACAAAATTAGTGCATGTGTCCTCTTTAAAAAAAGGAAGCAACATTGTTTTAGAAGGAGAGCCGTGCATCATAAAAAACACACAGACTTCAAGACCCGGAAAACACGGACATGCAAAAACAAGGATTGAAGCAGTCGGAATGTTTGACAACAGAAAAAGACAGATTGTAATGCCAGGGCACGACAATATCGAAGTACCAATTATAGAAAAAAATAATGCACAGGTGCTTAGTGTACAGGGAGACTTTGCAAATGTCATGGATAATGAATCATATGAAACATTTGATCTTAAAATTCCTAAAGAACTCCAGGGAAAAGTTGCATCAGGAGTAAATATTTTGTACTGGGAAATTCTTGATAAAAGGATAATGAAACAGGTGAGATAAATGGCTAAATTTCCTGAAGCAGAAGCAAGATGGTTTAAGAATGTATATGTCTGCAAGAAATGTAAAACTAAAAGAAAAGCACCACCTATGAAAGTTCTGGCAGGAAAAATAAAATGCAGAAAATGTAATAGGCATGCATTTAGATCATTAAGGAAAAAATGAACTTTTTTCCGATAATTAATTCTGTTCTTTCCAATTTTGTTAATTGGATTCTCCAAAACAAATATCCATTAATATTTTATACAATAATTTTTCTGGTAGTTTACTTAAATAGGAAAAAATTTGAAATCCAGGCAAAAATAATTGCATTATACAGGACAAAAATAGGTCTTAATTTCATTGAGAAAGCAGGGACAAAATATAAAGAATTGATCAAACTCTTCGGTTATATCGGTGTCGGAATAGGATTTATCGGAATGGTCTATATAACTGTCCTTTTAGCTTCAAGCTTTGTAAACATCTTTATACAGCCAAAAGCCCCATCTGCTTTTGCACCTGTTGTTCCCGGTGTCAAGATACCCGGGTCACCGATAGTTTTTCCGTTTTGGTATACAATAATTTCATTATTTTTAGTTACAATTGTTCATGAGGCAGCACATGGTCTTGTTGCCAAAGCACATGGATTAAAAGTTGAATCAACCGGAATTGCATTTTTCGGACCCTTATTAGCGGCATTTGTTGAACCCAATGAAGATCAGATAAAAAAACAGGAGGATATTGTCCAATATTCAATCTTTTCAGCAGGTCCTTTTTCAAACATAATATTTGCACTTTTAGCTGTAGTGATACTCTCATTTGCAGTCTCCCCTGTAATATCTTCTCTGCAGGTAACACAGGGATATTCATTTTATTCAATAACTCCAAATTCGCCTGCATTTAATGCAAGTGTTCCTGCAAATCAAATTTTTACAAAATTTAACGGAGTGAAGATAACAAATAAAGATCAGTTTTATTCTCTGCTTTCAGGAATAGAACCGGGTCAAAAAATTTCAATTGAGAATGATGAAAACAACTATGAATTCGAAGCTGTAGCAAACCCGCAGTTAGAAAATAATCCTGACTTACTCAAACAAAATCCCGAATATCCAAAAGCAATAATCGGGATAACAGCCTCAGGGACAGGAGAATTTATCCAGATACATAAAAAGGATGAGCTTAAGTACAGTGCACCGATATTAAAGCTGACTTATCAGATATTTAATATATTTTCAAATTTTTTGTTCTGGTTTTTTGTATTGTCAAGCGGCATAGGTATAGCAAATCTTTTACCCTTAGGCCCGGTTGATGGAGGCAGGATGCTTCAGGTAGTATTTCAAAAAATAATTAAAAAAGAAAAAAAAGCAAATGATATATGGGTAAAAGTAAGCCTTGTAACCTTTGCTCTGGTTCTGATTAGCTTTCTTTTTCCTATAATTAGGGCAATTGTAACTTCTCTTGGGTTCATATGATATCAGTAGTACTTCTAGGCTCAGAAACATCAGGAAATATCGGTGCTATAGCAAGGGCCATGAAAAATTTTGATTTAAAAAACCTGATAATAATAAATCCCAAAACAGATCATACTAATGATGAAGCCCTGCACAGGGCAAAACATGCAAAAAAAGTATTAAAAAATGCAAAAATTAAAAATTATTCATATTTTGACAAAAAATCAGAAGATTCAATATTTAAGGACTTTGATATTATAATAGCAACAACCTCAGTTCTTGGATCAGATTACAACATACCAAGACTTCCACTCACACCGGAAACACTTTTTAAAAATCTGGACTTTACAAAAAAAATCGTACTTGTTTTTGGAAGAGACGGCTCTGGTCTAACAAACAAAGAAATTAAGAAATGCGATCTTGTCCTAACAATTCCTTCTTCAGCAAATTATCCTGCTTTAAATATAAGTCATGCTGCTGCAATAATTTTTTATGAGATATATAAAATAACAGGAAGCAATAAAGTAAATTCTCATATAATAGATGCGTCAAGAAAAGAAAGAGAAGTAATATTAAAAAAAATCAATAAAATACTAGATAGACTCGAATTTTCAACTCCGGAAAAAAAGCAGACACAGAAAATCGCATGGGAAAATATTGTAAATAAAAGCTTCATCACTAAAAGAGAAGCATACGCACTGCTTGGATTTTTAAGCAAGCTGGAAAAAGAATATGAATAGTACTAGAAAGACCCACCAAAACCTCACCACCACCCATAATCATCTTCCCACCCTTCCCACTCCTTAAAATCACCACACAAATGGATTTTTTTAAAAAAATCCATAAAGTATATAAACATCATTTTCTTAAATCAAATCTATGGGTATAGGAAAAAGAGGCAGACCAGCTGATTCAAATATCAGAAGAAACATTGTAGAAATTCTAAATTACATAAAAAAAGGATATGGCTATGAAATATATAAAATTTACAGGAACTTTTTTCCAAAAGTTACAATGAGATCAATTTATTATCATCTGAACAAGGGAGTTGAACTAGGCATATTTAAAATTGAAAATATCGAACAGGAAAAAGGAGAATATTCCTGGGGAGAATCAGCAAAAAAAATTTACTATACACTGGGAAAAAATGCAAAACCAAGAGGAAATATGGATCTTAAAGAATTCTTAGAAAAAAATGGTTAAAGAAGAACTTATCAAATATATTAAAGAAGTAAAAAAACAAGGGCATAAAGATGAAGCAATAATTGTTCATCTAAAAAACCATGGGTATCCTGAAGAAATTATTGATGAAGCATTTGAAAAACTGAATAAAAAATTTGATATATTATTTGTGATAATGCTTCTTTTAATAAGTATAGGAATATTTTTGATTTTGGGAATTGTATTCATTGGCCTTAAAGAAAATATTTTTTCATCTAAACCAAATCCTCTTTGTGAAGATGTCTCGGTTGAGGTATATGAATTTCAGGATAAAGGAATCATTTGTCATGAACTGGATAAAAATATTAATATACAGATTCCTTTAGAAAATTCCGGAGAAAAAAAAATTGATGAACTTGAATTTATGATTATTGGAGATAATAATATAATTAAAGATAGTAAACCAAACCTGGATTTATTATCTGGAGATATTTTTCCAAAAGTAATAAATTATGACAAAAATAACGGTAAACTTAACAAAATCTCGATTGTTCCGAAAATTAAAGAAAATGACAGGCTTATCCAATGCAAACAAAAAAGCCTGGAAATAACTTCATTTAATTGTGATTAATTAATATTTTTTGTATATTTTTTTAAATCAAGGTAAAATTTCTGCATAAAAATCAAAGTGAAGGGTATAAAAACAAATCCTGAAAAACCCAGACCCAGATAAAAAAATAATGATTTTATTATTAATGAGTTTACATTAAAAACATAATTGACAAGTAAATATGGAATAAGCAAAATAATAGAAAAAATTGTTGTAATTCCTTCAATAATAAGATAATAAAAAAATACTTTCCACCACCTGTTCCTAACAACATTATTGCTGTGATTTAAAGCTTTGGTTACACCTACATCATCAATAATTAATGCATAAAACGAAAAAATCCAGTAGATATGAAATACAATACCGGGAATTACAAAAAATAAAAACAATCCGAAAAGAGCCCACATGTAAATAATAAAGAGGATTATTCCCTCAATAAAATGTTCAGATGCACTCTTAATTGTCTCAATGTAACTAAGATTTTTTTTCTTTTTTTTTAAAAAGAGCATCTTAATAATCACAATTGTTACAATAAGATTCAGGAAGGACACAATTATTGTTTCATTAAATCCAAATATTAAAAAAGATATGGCACCTGAAAAAAGTGATCCTAAAAAATTAAAAAAGATGAGAGGAATAATATAGGAAAAAAGTATTATTTTAAAAACAAGAGGAAAGTGTTTTTGATAATCAACAATACTTTCTGAAAACAGTTTTAAAAATGATTTAGTTGCCATAATTATTTTAAGAATGTTTCATGTATAAAAATATTTGTATAAGAATTCAAAGTTCTCAATAATAATGAATTTTTTAAATTAAATAGCAAACCTTATAGTTTAAATGAAAAAAATATATTGTCTTTCCAAGAAAAATATCTCTCTTGCAAAGCAGGAGGTAATCAGTCTGTTACAAAACGACAATTACAAGATATTTGAAAATTTTCTTATAGCTGAATCAAAAAAAAGTTTTCTTAACAGGTTAGCTTACACCCACTCAGTTTATGAATTTTTATTCAGATCAAAACTAGGAAATGTTAACAAATCAGTTAAAAATTTTGAATGGAAAAAAATAATTAAGAACAGCTACTGTATACGCACTCACAATTCTAACAACAAAAAAAAGGAAAAAATTCTTGCGGATATTATCTGGAATAAAATAGAAAATCCCGTTGTAAATCTTAATAATCCAAATTCAGAAATTAATTTTTTTTTTGTAAAAAACAATGTTTTATGCGGCAAGTTACGCGGTAATACAGACAAATCCTATTTATCCAGAAAAGCACATCACAGACCAGGTTTTCATCCGACTTCTCTTGATCCTGCTCTTGCAAGAGCAATGATAAATATCACAGGGAAAAAAAGAGGAGCATTGCTTGATCCTTTCTGCGGTTCCGGAGGGATATTAATAGAAGCTGGATTAATGGGATTTAATATAACTGGTTTTGATATTGAAAAAAAAATGATAAACCTATGCAAAAAAAATCTGGATTTTTATCAAATCAAAAACTTTAATTTAAGTCTCCATGATTCTCAGAATATTAATAAAAAATTTGATTGTATTGTAACTGATTTACCTTACGGCAAAAATTCAAAAGTAGAAAATTTAACAAAAACATATTTAAATTTTTTAAAATCAGCTTATAATTCAGCCAACATAATTGTTATTGGTTTTCCTGATTTTATTAATTATAACAAATTAATAGGCAAAACAAAATGGAAAATTAAAAATAAGTTTAGTGTATATCTTCATAAAAGCCTAAGTAAAGTAATCTATCTTTTAAAAAGAGTCTAGATCTTTTTGTACAAATCTTTTTGTAAAAGTGAGAACAAACTCAACCTGGTCAGGAGTCGGAGGGAGTTGTTCATTCAAGAATTTTTCAGTAATTTCATTAATTTTTTTTAAACTTTCAAAATCATCATCAATGTACTCTCTCATTTTTTCTATCTTGAATTTGAATGGAAGATCATCCTTTTCAAATCTCTTTTCATGAATCTCATCAAGTTTATTTTTAACAGCCATATGGCAATTTACAACAACATTTCCTGATGAGAAAAATACATTTTCTAAAATTTTATGAGATTTTGGGATATCTTTTTTTTCTTTTATGTTTGTATTATCAAAAGAAGAGAAAATAGACTTCTCTTCTTCTTTAATTTGTTTTTCTTCAGAAATTACAACTTCTTCAACATCTTCTTTATTTTCTTGTTCAAATTCATTTTCAGTGCTTAACTCTTCTTCAAGTTCTTGTTTTAATACATCATGTTTTTCCATTTCCTCTAACTCTTTTAAATCTTTATCGAGATCTTTATCATCATATATATCTATCACTTCAGGCAGATCCTCTTCATTTTCGTAGATTTCAAGTTCGATTCTCTCTTTTTCCTCAATGATGTTTCCGTTGCTTTCTTTTCTGGCTTTGTTTTGCCCAATTGAGATATTTTTAGTTTGTAAAACATAAAATTTTTCGTTTTTTGAAGCCCACTCTGCTTTACATTCTCCCAGACTTTGTTTTCTTATCTTTTTTGTGATTCTGGCAATTTCTTCGATCTCTTTGTTGTTTAATACCTGATCCTTTCCTTTCTCTTTCAGGATATTTTTTCTGGTTTTTTCATCAACCTTGTCCAGAATAAATTCAAATTCTTTTTCACCGACAGAGATCTCACTTATGTCAAGACTTTTTTTATCAACAATATAAGTATCCGGATAAATTCCAGAATATAGACCTGTTCCAAGCCCAAAACATGCATTGATGAAAATCTCTGAAAAATTACTGGTCTCAGGATTAAAAGAATAAGAAATACCTGCTTTTTCAGAATCAACCATCCGCTGTATGATTATTCCCATCCCGGGTTCAAAACTCAGATTGTTTTTAATTATATATTTGATAGATTCAGCATCAAAGAGAGCACTGTAGCATTTCCTGATAGCAGAAAATAGCTTTTTTTTCCCTTTGACATTCAGTAATGTAGGAAAACTTATTTCAGATGTTTCAAACATAGGACTGCTTCTAACAGCAACAAAAACCTGCTGGTTTTTAAGAAGTGAAGAAGCATCTTTTTTATTAAAATCAAAACCTAAACTCAGATATGAATCAAAAATTTGATTTCTATTAACAAGGTTGCTTTCATAAATAATTGTTTTAATTGTTGAGGAAATCTCTGATACATTAGAAAAACTCTTGTCAAGATCCCCTAAAACTGAATTTATCTTTTCTTTGGTTTTATTTTTATTCATGAATTCCTTATATAAATTAGTTGTAAGAACAAAACCGGGAGAGGTATTGACATTCAGCTTTGACAACTTTGAAAGAGACATTGCCTTTGAGCCGACAATATCTTTTTCATTTTCAGTTATTTCTGAAAAAAGCATAATCTTTTTCATGACAATAAAGGAATGGTTGTGAAATTATTTAAATTTATTGTTTATATAAAGGCCTTGATTCAATTAAAAAATTTTAAAAACAGTAATTTCCTTTCTATAATTTTATGAAATTTTTAGAGGAATTTAGAAAAATCCCAAACCAGATTACTTTGATTAGATTGTTATTAATTCCATTTTTTGTTTATTTTGTATTTCAAAATAACATATATTTTGTGATTCTGTTATATTTTTTGTTTGTTTTGGGAGATTCATTAGATGGTATTTTAGCTAGAAAACTTAATCAAGCTTCAGAATTTGGAGCAAAATTTGATGGATTCACAGACGATATTTTTTATATATTTATTGTAATTTTGATAATGATCTCAAATCCAATAACAAGCTATCTTGTATTTTTAACTAGTATATTCTTTTTGTTAATATTTTCATTTGTAAAGATAAGCGGCTTATTAATTCATTCAGAGTATATTCATATTCATTTGCATTCAGGCAAAATATATGCGACACTATTAACAATTACGTTTTTTTATACTTTTTTTTCCAACTATAGTATTAAAATAATGAACTCTTTTTTTATTCTTATGCTGATATCAGGTTTGTACTATTCTATTGAGCAAATGATAATCATCCTTAAATATAAAAATATAAATTTAGATGCTAAATCAATTATATTTTACGAATCTGAGTAATCAATACTCTACCTTAATTATCCTAACCTTATCATTTTCAAATACATTCCTGAAATTTTCACCAATAAAATCATTACAAAAATTATCAGTGTGTTTTCTTTCTTTTGAGTATTTCTCAAGAACAATATAATCGGGATAAACCTTATGTCTGAGAGAGACTTTAAAAAAATTTTCTGCACAATACTCCTGTGCAAACTCTCTGTAAATCCTGTGTCTTTTGGAATCAAGGCTCCAGACATATCCGATATACGTATAAACCGTCCTGTTTGCATAAGCCGGAACATAACAATGAGAAAAAAACGGCATATCCTTAAAAAATACATCTGAAAATTTCTGCATAAAAATCTCGTTTATTGTTTTTGTTTTAATATACCTCTGCTCTAAATACACATAAACCGAGGAAGACGGAGAAGTATTTTTCCTGATCCATTCCATTGCATCTGACTTGTCCTGATTCATCTTCACAAACATATCAGATTCAATTATTAAAAACCATGTCCCTGTAAAAATAAGTATCCCAATGATAGAACACAAGACCTTATATTTGTTCAATCTCTTTAATCCTTTTCTTGGGAAAAAAATCGAAATAGCAATCGAAAAAATATCAAGAGCCATGGTTACAAGGCTTAATATAAAGAGAATCACCTTAGTATCCGGAAGTTTTTTATTTTTCAGATGATAAAATAGAATTATTAATATTATCAATAAAGATAAGTATGCAAAAAGGCTGTATTTGGAAACAAAAAATATCTTTACAAGATAAAATATCCCGAAATTCAGAAAAATATGGATAAGCCAGGGTCCTGCAATGACCAGACCTATTAATATAGAAATACAAAAATCAGTCTCTTTTTTATTAAAATAATTGACTAAAAACAAATAAGCTAGTATCCCTCCTGAAATATAAGCAGCAATTATATGAGTGAGGATTATTAGTCCGAAGACAAATCCCATCAGGAGAACATATGATCTTTTTTTCCTTCGCAAGTATTTTTCTATAAGAATAAGAAGAATAGATAAGAAAAATAATGCTAATATCCTTCCAATTGATCCAACAAAAAAAAATATTGTGAAAACAAGAGGATTAATAATAAAAATGAGTGTACGTATAAATGCAAACCTCTTATTTATTAACCTGAAGTAAACGTATAAATTAATAGAAATAAAAAACAGGGCAATTCCCGGCAGATATTTCATTATGTTAATTAATGAAAGACCACTAAGTTTATTTAAACAAACCATTGAAAAATATGCAAGAGGAGAATAACCAAAAAGAGTTTTTTCTCCAATCATAGGAATAGATAAAGGAAGATCAGGAAAATTATTAAGAACTGCATTTGCAAGATCATAATGAAAATAAATGTCAACTCCGATCAGATCAGTTATTCTTGAATTAAAAAATAAATATAGACTCTCTAAAATTATTAAAAAAAGGAATAATAAAATTATTTCTTTTGTCCGCTTTTTCATTTATTAAAGAAAATTAACACATAAATAAAAATATTTATATAAAAAAAGGATTATAATAATATTTAGGTTATCAAAATGTTTTTATTTACACTAAAATGCCTCTGGTACATCCTACCTGCCTATCTGGCAAACACAGCCCCGGTATTTGCGGCAAAAATTTTTGGTGAGAGACTCTCAACCCCGGTTGATTTAGGAAAAACCATCAAAGGTAATCCATTATTTGGAAATAACAAGACATACAGGGGAATAATTTCTGGGACAGTTTTTGGAACAATCATTGCTTTTTTACAACAAAAAGTGTATTCTTTAGACATTATTAAATTTATCAGCCTGATTGACTACAATCAGAGTAATATATTTCTTTTTGGTTTTTTGATGGGATTTGGAGCTTTATCTGGAGATTTGATAAAAAGTTTTTTTAAAAGAAGACTAGGTATAAAATCAGGAAACTCCTGGATTTTTTTTGACCAGACTGATTTTATTTTTGGGGGGTTGTTGTTTTCTTCAATAATATATGTTCCTGAGTTTAAATATATAGCAGGAATTTTGCTAATCACACCATTTTTAAAAATAGCTATAGATCAGATCGGATATTATATGGGAATTTGCAAAAAATTGTAATTTACAGGTAGTAAATTAGAACTTTTTACAAAATGAAATTTATAGAGAATTTTGAAAAACATCAAAATTCTTTAAGAAGAACTTTGAATTATTCTCTATAGGTAATTCAAAGTTCTCTATAATAAATAATCTTTTAAACTCAATTAACATATAGTTAAAATATGTCAGAAAATTTTTTTGATCCAGGATACCTTGAATTCTTAAGAGCAGGATTAATATCTAAAATAATTGTATCCTTTTTCATATTTTTTATTGGATTTACAATAGGGAAATTTCTAGAGAAATTAATTGCAAGCGCACTAAATGAGATAGAATTAAATGAAATAGTCAAATCGATTTCAGGCGTTTATATTGATTTAATATCACCAATTTCCAAAATAACTTCATATATAATTTATGTGATTTCTCTTCTTATGGCGTTAAATCATCTCGGTGTTGCGGATGTTATTATTTATGTTCTTTTAGGATCATTATTTTTGCTCTTAATATCATTTTTTTTATTAAGCTTAAGAGATTTTCTGCCGAATGTTTTAGCAGGAATCTATATTTACAGGAAGAAATATCTGAAAATGGGCAGCAAGATAAAAATTGGAACCACAAAAGGAGAAATTGTAAAAATTAATCTTACTAACGTTCATCTAAAAAACAAAAAGCAGGATCTTTTTGTGATACCTTTCAGGGCTTTTTTAAATTCAGAAGTACAAATTATTAAATAGATTCAAGAAGAGACACTACATTCCAAATCTGGGTTCTTGTATAGGATTGGATATTATTATCACTTGAGATATCATCAAGTTCATTAAGAGCCTTGTTTATTCTTAGGAAAAGTCCTGATTCTTCATTTAAGATATTTATTACTTTTTCAATTTTAACTTTAATGTTTTTCGGGACAGTGGAGTCCTGCTTTAGATCTACCAATGCTTCAGTGACCTGTTTTATCTGATTGTTTTTCATTTTATTTCTTTAAGAACCTCTTTTTGAATTTTTGAGGCTTTATTTTTCAGATTTTTCTCTTGTTTTTCAATAGCCTTAGTTCTTAATTCAAGTCGTTCTTTTTTAGACTGAAGTTCTTTTTTAAGCTCGGTTTTTTTAGACTTTACCATGATATTACCGATTATTTTATAGACAGTGGAGCTTTTATCCATTTCTTCTATTGCTGAATCGTTTTCAACAATCTGAGACTGGATCTGCTGTTTCTGACCTAAAAGAGTGTTGATATTTTGTTCAAGAATTTGTAATTGTTCTATTTTTTTTTTATTTTTTTTTGTTAATTCTGTCATTTTTAACTAATTGTCTTATCTTTAAGTATGTTTCAATTATCCTTATTACGGAATTTGAAAAACCTTTTAAACTTGTTATGTCTTTTGCTTTAATTTGAATTTTTAGTTTGTTTGTTTGTCTTTTAAGCAGACACTTTGCTCTTTTTGTCTTGCATTCTTTTAGTTCAGGTAATAGAACCCTGTATAAATTTCCTGCATCATCATTAATAGAGATTGTGCACTCAATCATCTTGCTTTGACTTTTGTGACTGTTGTTCTTGGTTTGAACAAAATCTTAGAACCGCAGTAAGGACACCTTATTTTTTTTCTTAATGATGAATCTTCAATTTCTTTATTACAGTTGAAGCATTTGTATAATACCATTTTATAGAGTATAAGCTTTTCCAGTAAATTTATTATCACATTTTTTGCATTTCCAGATTCCAACAGATATTCTTTTAACTTTTTTTTTATGGCAATATGGACATTTATGCAGTTTCCTCTGTGATTTTTCTATCTTTCCGAATCTTATTTTTGGTGTTCTTCCGTATCTGGCTTTAAACCTTTTTACAGAACCCGGTACTTTATCTTTCATTTTACTATTTTCTTTGGAAATTCTGATAATTTAAATAGTTAACTATTCTATTTTCTGCGAAAACAGAATATTGTGTGGGTGGGTTTTGTGGGTATGTTGGTGTGGATATGCGTACTGATTTTACATACTATCTGTAAGAATACTCTTTTCCGGGTCTTAGATTGAATTTCAGATATCTTCCGTATTTTTGTGTTAGGAAAAGCATAGTATCAAGATCATTTAGCATTTGGCTGGTCTCATCTGGTTTAGAAGATATCATCTCCAGAACTGAATGCTTCCCTTCAATGAACCTATGGTATATCTTTTTTCTGTTTTTTACTGTTCTTCTTTCAAAATAATTTTTAACTTGTTTTTTTAATTCGGAATTACCATTTGAAAGACAGCTCATAAGACGTGTTGCTAGATTATAAAAATTAACTGAGGAATAAACATCGTTTGTTTCATGAGAAGAAGACTTTATTTCAGTGTGGATTTTGTCCAGAAAATCATAAAATATTTCATATTCTTCTTTAATACCTTTTGAAATCTTTTCATGTCTGAATAAGAAATATGCATACTGTATTTCCTTAAAAATGCCGTATCTTTCAGGAGACATGGTTTGTGCATACTGCAGGTTAAAAAAATCCTGCTGATGGCTTGCCATAAAGCCTGCAAGATGCCCTCCCCCTGGAAACAATTTCAGTCCGTTATCAAGTTCTTCATCTAAGTTTCTGTCAGGAAAAATATATGTTATGAAATGAGGTCTTCTTTTTTGCTGGTCATCAGGAATTTTTGAGTTATTTGGAACATAATCAGGTTCTGGTATATTGCTCATGTCAAGAGGGGTTAATCTGTCACCTTCATTAGCAAGAATCATTCCTCCTTTATGTAAAAGATGGGATTCGATTGTTTTTTTTGAAAATGATTTTCCTCTTTTTCCTCCCTTCCTTACTTTATTGGCAGCATCAAATGTTAGAAAACTCGGAAGCAGACCGTATTCAATATGTTTCTTAACTAACATTGGTATGCTTTTATTATGAAGACCCGGTAACATTAGTTTTAATCCGAAATAGGAGGGAGGTTTGGCTATTTTTTTTCCCAAGAAAAACATACCTATTTTATTGATTAAATTAAGAAGAGGAGTGGAACATGCAATCATGATTGCAGTTGGTCTTAATAGTCTTGCCCAGTACTGAGTATTTTTAGGTAAATATTCTTCGGTCCAGATTGCATCAGGACTGTAGATAGCAGGACAATGCATATTAAAAGACAAATCCCAGGAATCATCAAGTAACTCGTTCATATAAGAAGGGAGGTGTATCATCTGTGCACCACCCATAGAGTGGCCGATTCCGAAAAATTGCTTTTTATTTTCTTTTGCATGGTGGCTTTCATGGTCACTTTTCTTTTTAAAAGCAGATCCTGCTGCTCCGATTGTTCTGAACCATGTTAATGTATGTTCAATATCTTCATCTATTCCATGCTCCTTAACATTATTTTTAAATTCTGATCCCTTTGTTCCCAGTCTTGTCGGAACAAGTACAACAGTATCTTTTCTTTCTTCTTCTTTTATTAAGAAATGCATCAAAGCCCCGGCATAGTTTCTTGGTTCAGTTGCTGTTTCTTTTTGACCGATTGTCAATGTTTCTTCCCCATCCCAAGACCAGGCGCCGCCAGTCCAGCCGTGTGATAATAAGAAGAGATTCCGAGGATCTGAAAATGTTTTTTTAAAGTTGTCAATCTTATAATTCAAGAGCATGTATGGCGCAACCAACTTGGAGTACTCATTATTATTGTTATTTGATAAGCTGGCATTGAAAGCTTCAGGATTTTTTTCCCGCAGCATGATAGGCCTAGCTTTTTTAAAAATATGCTGGAATTCTTCAGGCCAATCATTGGTTTTTTCATAACTTAATCTTTTAAATGTATCATAAGCTTTTAGATCGTTTTCATCCAGATGAAAATAAACCCTGAAAGAAGTATCAACAGAATCAGTAAGCTCAGCATAATAATCCATAAACTTTTCAACATCTCCTTTTTCTAGAATATCATAATTGTTGTAAATATACTCCATCATCTTTCTTACAGATGTCTCAAGTTCTAACACTGGTTCCTGGTAAAGAGTGGATGCTCTCCTATCGTACATGCCTTTTTCTTCAGGATCAAATCCCGGGATGACTCTTGCTGTGCAGTTTTCAAGCCAGTCTCCTTTTTCAACAATTTCTGCCAAAGAATCAGCTTTTTTAAGAAGGATTTTCTCAAAAATATTCTCAAGAAAGATTCTTTGGTCTAATCCAGTCTCTTCAGTTTTTTTAACAGCTTGTCCAAAATTCAAATAATTCACCAAATTAGGGTGTTGGAATATTTAAACCATATTTTCTGATGAGTTCAATTGTATCGTTCTCGTTTCTATACCTGTTGTCAATTTCTGCAAGCACATCAAGATAATTCACACTCTTCCCTTCCTTCTCTTTGATCTTCTCATTAATAAGCCAGTTTTTAATATCTCTTGCAACACCGGACTGAAATATCATCGGAAGACCTACAGAATATATGCCTGTCCTTAGTCCCTTGTCTCTTATCTCTTTATATAATCTTTTTAAGTGATTTTTCCAGCTGTTAAAAGATACTATTGCATCAAGGATCTCAAGCTGCATTCCCAGCATGCTTATATTTTCCGGTCTGGTTGTGACAATCTCACCGTTTTCAAGCCCGTAAGCAAGATCTCTATATTCTCGGTCAAACAACTGAGGAGCTAATTGATAGAGACATCTTTGTTTTTCACGATGTTGTTCTGTTGCCCTTGTGCCTTCATGAGCTTGCTCTGAAAATAGCTGGACAACACTTATGCCAAGATCATTTGCTTTTTCAACCATTTTTTGTGCATCTCCCGGTTTATAATGTTTTGTTGAGCAGATCAGCATAGCAAGTGTTGCAATGCCTGCATTATTAAGAGCAGAAACTGCATTTTCATTTTCATATTGATCAGATTTATTCATTCCTGCAACATCAGAAGTGTCTTTGCTTAAGATATCCTCAAAACCAACCTGGATCATGTCAAAGCCCAGTCTGTGCATCCTTTCCAAAACATATGGGTTATGGATATCCAGATAATTCACTGCTCTTGCACTCAGTTCAATAGAAAACGAAGGTTTACAATCAAATTCTTTTTCAAAGATTTCTATCTCATCAAGCATCCTGGTAAATTCAAGATAGTTCTTTTTTAGGCTTTTTCCCATAATTTCTGCAGCTGATTGTTGA
>WJJD01000001.1 GCA_014729915.1 Candidatus Woesearchaeota archaeon
TTAAATTCTTTTTGGTATAGAGAATTTTGAAAAACATCAAAATTCTTTAAGAAGAACTTTGAATTATTCTCTATAAACATCTGAAAATAGAGATCAATTTATTGGTAATTCAAAGTTCTCTATAGGTAATTCAAAGTTCTCTATAAAAAAATGAACCACATCTTCATTTTTTTATCCTGTACAGGATGTTGTTTGTAAGCCTAATCAAAATTTGCTTTGCGTAAATTTTGATATAGAAAAATATTTTAATAATGGAATTGATTTATGAACTATGATTGAAATTATAGTATCTTATCTTCCTGTCATTCTTCATATTATTCTGGTTCTGAATTTATCTGTATTATTCCTGCTGTCTGTGTATTACAGGAAATATTTTTTTGATTATGTGAAATTGTTTGATAAAAAAACAGTTTTTTTTCTTATATTGATTTTTTTTATTGGCTTTTTTTTGAGAATGTGTGTTTTTCCTCATCAGCACCAGGTGTTTTTTGATGAGGACACTTACCTTGATATGGCAAAACATATGGCAGCAAAAGCTAAGGCAGGGATATGCAATTCAATTTCTATCAACGGGAAGTGCCAGAGCGAACTGACACTAACTCACTATCCAAAGGGGTGGCCCTTTATTATATCAATTTTTTTCAGGATGTTTGGTATCTCTCATAACCTTGGTTTTATTATTAATTCTGTCTTAGGAAGCTTGTCAGTTTTTCTTGTGTTTTTTTTAGCTGATCTGGTTTTTAATGATAAAAAAGCAGGGCTCTGGGCTTCAATGTTTCTTGCAGTAAGCCCGGTTCATGTAATCTTTTCAAAAAGTTCATCTGCTGAGATCTCTTCTGTATTTTTCATACTTTTAACCCTTTGTCTTTATTTTCTTTTTTTAAAAGAAAAGAAAACAGGATATCTTCTGATGTTTTTTGCATCCCTGGTTTTCTGCATACAAACAAGGTTTGAAAATTTTGTTTTGCTGCTATTGATTTTCCGGGTTTTTCTTAAAATCAGAAAAAATTTAGCAAAAAAGCATATTTTAATATTATTGTCCTGCCTCATTGCTGTTATTCCTTTATTATTTCTAATATTTTTCTTCATAGAAAGGTATATTAATTCTAAGATCTGGATCTTTTCTTTTAATGTCCTTATTTCAAATATCTTTCCTCTCATCTCAGCTTTTTTCAACTTCAGATTTATCACTGTTTTTTTTGTTGTTTTCTTTTTTTTTGGAATAATAAAAAGCATAAAAATTAATAATAAAGCTCATTATGTGTTGCTTATTTTCGCATTTGTTGTTACTATCTTATACGCTTCTTTTGAGAATCTTTTTTTTGGCTCTGTTGAAAATTACAGGAGAATGATTCCGAATTTTTCACTGCTTGTGTGTTTTTCAGGATATGGAATCAAAAATTTTTTAAAATTATTTATGAATAAAAAAAAAAGACTCATCTTAACCCTGTTAATTGTTGTATTTATTTTTTTTAATTCTTTTTTTATCTTAAGCTCCTATTATTCATCTCCAAGAAGAGAAGTTGCCTTAGAACATGATCTGATTAGGAAATACTCTAAAAATATTTCAAATGATTGTGTTGTTTTAACTTATTATCCTTATGTATTTGATTTTTTGAATATTAATTCAGTTTTTATGGATGAATATTTTAGTAACAATGAAATCAGAACACTTGTTGATAATAATTTTAACTGTACAATCCTTTTATACGACAATATCCTGGATATTAAAAGCATAGGATACTGTGAAATAAATAAAGCAATTTTATTAAAAGATTCAAGTTATTGTTCAAAAATCGAGGAATCATTTTACAGAAAATACTGCGATACAATTTTTTCTGAAAATACTGAATCCTGTGAAATCTATGAATCCAGGGTTAGAAAAGACGAATGTTATTTTGGTAAGTTCAGATTAAAACATGATAAAAAATTATGTCTGCTGATAAATAATGATGTTAGGAAAAATATGTGTCTGAATGACCTTAAGCCGGACAATAAAATCAGAAGTACAAAGTCTAAGCTTCGGGATGACACTTATTTAGTTTATGCCCTGTCATATAATAATATTACTTTTTGTGAAAACATTAATAATCTGGACACAAACTTTTTCTGTTATATTCTTTTACAAAATAACAGCTGTAATGTTTTGGATTTATTCAATATAACCCGGCTTGAAGTATTCGGACCAGAAAATAAATATGGATTTTATTTTGTTAATACAGAAACTAAGAAGTAAAATAAGGATTGTAATGAAAATAATATTAATAGGGAATGTAAAAGAATAAATGGAGTAGATATTTTTTCAACCCCTTAGGTTCATGGGAGTAGGTCACTCAGAAATAATCTCAGATGTCGCACTGACAACTATATCAGATAGATCACTTAGTTCAACAAATTTTTTTATATCTGGTTTTTTATATTTCTTTTTCATTTCTATGTCAGATAAAATAAACAGATATATAAAATTTGTCCATATTTGGGATTTTAAAAAAAAAACTTTTCCATTTTATCCAATGTTTTAAATAGATAATCTGATTATTTGCAATAAAGGATGAAAAGAAATATTCTCCTGGTAAATCCGAAAACCTATCGATTTAGTGCAAGGTTTCCTTATACAGGATTATTTTCTATCGGAACAATATTGGATAAGTCAGGGATTGATGTCGAGGTTGCTGATTGTGATTTTTCAGATATTGATATTTTTAAGAAAATTAATGAAACAGAACCGTGGCTGGTCGGTATAACTTTTTTTTCTTCAAACCTTAATACCTCACTAAAGATTGCTGAATTTGCAAAAGTAAAAGGTTCAATCGTTGTTGCCGGTGGTGCACATGTATCTGCTGCAGGAAAAAAAATCCTTAGATATGATTGTATTGATTATGCAATAAAAGGAGAAGCAGAATACAGTTTCTTAAAATTATGCCAGCACTTATTAAGTAAAGAGAATCTGGAAAATGTCCCGGGACTGATATTTAAACAAAGAGATACTATTGTTGAAAATGCCCCTAAAAGGATTGATGATCTTGATAAACTGCCCTTTCCTGAGTATGAGCTTGGAAATATAAAAAAAACAAAGGTGTATCCTTTGATAACAAGCAGAGGATGTCCTTATAAATGTATATTCTGTTCTGAAGGAAATACTAAATGGAAAGCCAGATCTCCTGAAAATATTATTGAAGAAATCATTACAGCCCAAAAATATTATCCTGAAATTTTTTGTATTTACGATGATAATTTCGCTTTTGATATAAATAGAGCAAAAAAGTTCTGCAGACTTATTTTAAAAAATAATCTTGATATCAGATGGATTGTAGGATCAGGAATAAGAGCAGACAAAATTGATGATGATTTTGCTGATCTCTTAAAAAGATCAGGCTGTGAAACTGTTTTTGTTGCAATGGAATCAGCTGATAAACATGTTTTTAGGAATCTTAATAAGGGAGAGACACTAGAAACAATAAAAAAAGCTGTAAAAATACTTAAAAAAAAAAATCTGAAAGTTATATGTTATTTTATTATTGGCCTTCCAAAATCAACATACAATACTGAGATGAAATCAATTGAATTTGTAAAAAAATATGATCTTGACGGAGCAGCTTATTTTATGGCAACACCATTTTACTCAACTGAGCTTTATTCGTGGGTAAAAAAAAATGCGACTCTGTTAAAAGAGCCGGTTGACAATAAGATTCTTTCAAGATTCAGCATGGATCCAAATTATGAAACCAAATCTTTTAAAAAAGAGGATATCAAAAAAGCATATGCAGTATGTAATTTAAGGGCAGGAAATTACAGGTATGAGCTTAAAAATCCTCTTGTTCTTTATTCAGGACTGATATATTATTCATTGAGATATGATCCGGTTCTTCTTCCGATATATTTGCTGGAATCTTTAAAGATGTATGCAAAAAAAGGCTTTAATATGATTAAAAAGAAAATAACATGAAAAATGACAAATTTATTGATGCAGTCTGTGAAATTCTAAATAAGAGAAATTTTTCAAAAAAGATCTCATTTACAGGATTTTATTCCCTGAGCATTTTTTTAACATATGAATGCAATTTTGACTGCATGTATTGTTTCTCTGAACCCGGCAAAAATAAAAAAACCATCAATTTTTCCACTGCAAGAGCAGGAATTGATTTTATTGTGAAAAATTCCGGCAAAAAAGTTGTCAAAATCATTTTCACAGGAGGAGGAGAACCTACGCTTAAGTACAAACTTTTTAAAAAATGTGTTGATTATATTAATTTTGTAAAAAAGAAAAAAAATATTAATTTTGATCTGTCTATTGTTTCAAACGGAGTTTGGACAAAAGAACAATGCAATTATATTTCTAAAAATTTTCAGGATATCTGTATTTCTTTTGACGGGTTTTCTGATGTACAGAACGTTTTACGTCCCCTGAAAAATAATAAGCCCAGTTACAAATATGTTGTAAAAACATTAAGATCACTTGAAAAAAACAGCTTTCATTTCGGAACCAAAACAATTATTACAAGATCTAATATTAATCATCTTGATAAACTTATAAAAAGCAATCATAATAATTTTAATCCTGATTATCAGATCTTTGACTTATTTTATCTAGTCGGAAAAGCAAAAAATAAGACAGAGCTTCTTCCAAAGAATGAAGATTACATGCAAATGATTGAAAAGCTCTTAAAGAATTTTAATAATCATAATCTTTATTTCAGAAACTATTTCTCTGAAAATCTCTCCTTGAGAAGAAGTCATGAAAATCATCTGAGAATCACACTTGATCCTGAAAACAGAATATTATTTTTTGCCACAACTCCAAATCCGGATATTTTTTCTTTTGGAAAATTTAATAAAAATAAAAAAACATTTGATCTTGATTATAATTCTTTAAAAAAGAAACTAAGCATAATTTTAAACCAGGATGAGTGCAATATTTGTCCAGCAATTAATAACTGCGGTTTGTCTCAGAAATCAATGAAATACATTTCAGATACAAGATTATCATGTGCTGTCCTGCAACAAAGTTTTAGGAGTTATATAAAGAAAAGAATAAACCATGAAAAATAACCATATTACTATTACCATAGCAGATACTACCTGCAGAATTTTTTCAGAAAATAATGAATTTTTAGAATTTTTTAAAGATCATTTCAGATATTTTATTTCAGAAAAAAAAGAGGATTTTTCATTATATATCCAAGTCAGCAAAAAAAGTGCACAAAAAAATCCAGATCCATATATTGATGTGCAATTACACGAGTTTAAAATATCGATTACAGATATCAAAGGCAGTTTCTTTTTATCAGAGAAAAAAGGAAAGTTCAAGATATTTGGAGATTTTTTTAATCTGATTCCTGTCCTTAAATTTTGCTATTCAATTGTTCTTCTTCAAAAAGATTATTTAAGCCTGCATGCATGTCTTGTAGAAAAGAAAAACAAGGGAATTGTGTTTTGCGGAAAATCCGGAAGCGGAAAATCAACCATTGCAAAACTTTCTTCTGGTTCATTATGTGATGAATATATTCTTATAAAAAAAATAAAAAATGATATTATCCTTTATTCCACTCCTTTAAGCCAGTCAATGAAGTGCAGGAAAAAAATACTTAATCTTGAAAAACTTTTTTTTATAAAAAAATCTGATAAGAACTCAATTACAAAAATGAGCAATAAAAACGCCTGGATTGAGATTATGAAAAATGAGAATCTCTTCAGGATGGGATTTTATTCAGACAATCCCGGACTAAAAATTAAGATAATCAGCTTGTTGCTAAAAATTTTCAGAGATTTTAAGTTTTATCAACTTGAATTTAAAAAAGACAAGACATTCTGGGAAAATATTTATAAACTTGAAAAACTAGAATAAAAGAACATGACAATGATCAGAATAAATAAGGATTGTGAATTTAAGAGAGTGGATGAAAAATCCCTTATTCTTGAGCCCAAATCCGGTATTTTTTATAAGCTTAATCAAGCAGGAACTTTGATTGTTGAGCTGATTATCAATAATAATTCGAAAGATCAGATAGTCAAAAAGCTTTCAAAAGAGTTTAAGGATGTTTCAGAGGAGAGAATACTCAAAGATTTAAATGAATATGAAGAAGAGATGAAAAAATTTGGAATAGTTGAAGATGGATAAAACTGATTTATTAGATATCTTAAAAAAAAGCATCAGGAAAAATAATCTTGTTGTTTATAATTCCGGAAAAAGTATGCTTCCCTTAATAAAACCGAATTCGAGACTGACTGTTAAATACAGCTGTGATATAAATACCGGAGATATCATCCTTATCGATACTACAGATCATTTTGTTGTGCACAGGGTAATTAAAAAAATCAAAGGAAATTCTTTATTTTTAACAAAAGGGGACAGTAATCTCAATTTTGATAAAACAGTAAGTTCTGAAAGTATTATTGGCAAAGTCATTAAGGTAAATAATATCAAATTAACTACAAGAAAATGGAGTGTCCTTAATTATATTATTTCAAAATTTTCATATGCTGCAGGTCTTTTGCCTGCATTTCTAAGACAATTCAAATACAGTTTACAATTTTTGTTTTAATAGGTTTTTTCTTATTTTTTCAACCAGGTAATAAGCTGCCTGATAGGTTAGTCCTATTTTGTCTGTTAGGTTTTCATTTAACTTAAGATAATAAATAAAGTCTTTTATGTAGGATTTGTGATTAATTTCAAAGATAGATTCCGGAAATCTGGTTTCGAGTAACAAGAGATGTTTTTTATTATATGAAATCCTGTTTATAATTGGAGAATATTCTTTAAGATTAAAAATCTCTATTACTTTTTTTAACGAGAAATATACAAAAGTTAAACATCTCCACTTTTTTGAATCCCTGATTATGGCCTCCCAGTTTAAATTTATAGAGTCAGTCATATTCACTATATCAGACATGTCTCTTAATACAGTCCTGAAAGCATGCTGATAGCACATATGAAGACATAAATATATAAAAGTATGCTCATCGCAAAGAGTGCTAAATTCTGTTTTTCCGATTGTTTCTGTTGAAGGATTTTTTAAAAGATATTTTTCTCTAAGATTAAAGGGATTATTTTTTTTATTTAACAGGAGCCAGTGTATTTCTAAATTAACTTTAAATCCTGCTGTGTCTTTTGTAAAGACAATATGGGGTCCGAATTTTTTCCAGTAATTATATGTCTGGATTTTTCCAGAATAGAAATATCCCATTGAAAACAGTATATTTGATATCTGTTCAATATTTTTCTTATTTTTAATCAGGATATCAATATCAGTCTGTTCACGGAAATTATAGTCTCCATAGATTTTTTTTGCAAGAATTAACCCTTTCAGAACAAAGTATTCGATTTTGTTTTGTTTAAGTTTTTTATTAATTTTCTTTAACTCTTTTAAAAAAACCATATTTCTTATTGAGTTAATGTAATATTGTCTTTTTAATTCTTTTTTTATATCTTCGTTAACAACTTTGTTATTCTTTATTCCTCTGTTATATATCAAAGGAGAAATCCTATTTTTTTTAGAAATTTCAAATATATACTTGTAATCAACTAAATTGTCTGGACTAGTTTTTCCTGCAATACAATCCAGAATGAATCTTTTTTCCTGCATCAGTCTAAATAAAAGGGATTTTTTATTATAAGTTTTTTAGTCTTGACCAGATCCTGAAATGCCTCGTCAAAAAGTATTTTCTCAAAGAGATAGTCAAATTGCCCCTTAAGTATCCTGCATCTTGTCTCATGCGGAACTCTTGGAAGTATATTTCCTGTTGCAGCATAGCAGTTCACCGGACAAAGACCACAATACGGCTGATAGATGCAGGAATTGCAAAGAAAGTTATCATTTACTGATGCGGAGATCAAATTGCATGTCTTTGATGAGCATAAAACTTCTCTATATTTATTTTCATATACATTTCCAAGCTTAAATACATCCTCTCCAAGCATCCTTCCTTCATCACAGCTGTATATATCCCCGTTAAACTGATAAGCAAGTTGTCCTATTGCAGCACCGCAGGGACTCATAAGGTCAAGATACATGGGATCTGTTTTTGTAAGAATCTTTAAGAGCATGTAGGTGCTCATTATCTCAACAATATTTTTTTTTCCCTGAGACATATCAACAATCTTTTTCCAGAAAGTTAAATAATCCTCAGCACTATAGGATATTTTCTCCCATGCATCAAGAGCAAATCCTAAATTATTAAGATAGCGGATCCAGATCTTGTTGAATCTCAGTCTTTGATATTCATTAAAGATTTCTTCAGGAAAATTTAATGAGTACGATGTTGTCACCATGAGTGCATTAAGTCCTATTTTTTTTCTTTTCTGGATCTTTTTAATCCATTCCACAACTTTTTTATATGATCCTTTTTTGTTCAGGTATTTCCTGTTGTGGTTATGTATTTTTTCAGGACCATCCAGTGATGTGCATATTCCTACCTTGTTTTTTTCAAGAAATTCCAGTTTTTTTTTGTCCATCAATGTAAGATTAGTGACAATTGAGAATCGCAGGTTTTTCTTATATGTTTTATTGAGCTGGTTTGCATAGTTTACCATGTATTTAACAATATTAAAATTCAATAACGGTTCTCCGCCCTGGAATTCTATTGTTATAGCATCCGATGTTGACTGAAATATGAACTCAATTGTTTTTTTGGCTGTTTGTTTACTCATGTCAAATAATTTTTTTTTAGAGTGTTTTGATGCAGCATGGCAATAAACACAGACCTGGTTGCATCTTACTGAAACTACAACAATATGAAGAGAAGTTCCCTGGAATAAATGCTGGTTTTTCTTACGGTACTGGTCTGCAACTTCAGAAAAATTATTTTTTGTAATAATTATGCCTTTTTTCTCAAGAGATTCATATAAATATTTGTTGAGCATATGTGATTTTAATTTCACATATTCATCTTGTTTTAATGCTGCCCATGCCCCTGAGTCAGAAATAAGAAGGTATTTGTCCCTGATTTTTTTTACCTTATGGCTGTTAATCTCATAATCAGTAAAAAATTTATTCATAGATTGCATTTTGCATTAAGCCTAGAGTATAATTATAGAATTCATATCCTAATGTGTTAAGATCAATATCTTTGTTTTTTGGTTTTAATGTCACCAGAATTTTGTCACTTGTATCCCCGTCCATAAATACCCAGCAGTTCTCTGTAAAATCCTTTGAAGCATGAAGAATTGATTGGTAACCATAAAATTTTGTATCTATTATGAGTTTTACTTCCTGGTTCTCTTTATCAAGCTTTAAGGAATTCATTTTTGTTTTTTTCCGTATTTTTCTTCCCATGGAACAGCAATTCCCAAAGGATCATCAACATAACTCATATCCTCATCATATTCGATTTCTTCTTCGAAAGATTTTGTTTCAAAATTTTTCTTTGGTTCATGGCTGACATCTCTGCATTCTGAATTTGTCTCAAGCGCCCTGTTTACTATTGCCTCTTTAATATTTTTTGATTCTCTTGCCTGGTTTTTATAAACCGCATAATTTAAGAGTTCATTATTAAATTCTCTGCCTAAAATCTCTATTTCCTGGTCTTTTTTTTTTGGTCTTAGCTCTACAATAATCTCTTCTTCAGGATCACCGTCTAATATAAGATATGCTTTGTCAAGAAAAACATAAGAAGCAGAATAAACAACGTCCATAGGATATATCTTCGGATTAACGGATACAATCACATATTTTTCTTTTGGATAAATCTCTAAGTTGCTTATGATTTTTACCTGTTCTGATTTTTTTTTAGCCATGAATCCTCCCCCTTATGAAATTGAAACCTGATTTCTCGTGATTTGTATTTTGTAAATATGCAAACATTTATAAAAATTTTTCCAATAGAGTCTTAAGAGGAATTAGCATGTTTCCCCTGAAAAATAATGTTAAAAGTACGCCGATAAACATAAACAGGGCAAAATGTATTTTCTCATATATCAGGATGATATGATCTTTTATCTTGCCTTTTGAGTGCAGTGTTTTTATTGTTTTTACGTCGTTTTTTGTGAGTTTCAACCTGTTTTCAAGAATGCTTTTTTTTTCAATCATGTCAAAAATCTGCTGGAGAAAAGAAATAGAGACCTCTTTTTTCTTTTCATATTTACCTTGTTTTTCAGTTATATCTTCAGCAAGGCACATCCCCGGAATTAAGTTTTCAATATAGATTTTTTTTGAAAATGCGTAGTGTCCCAGGTTCAGAATAAAATATCTTAAAATTAAAAAAAAGAGCAATTGTCCTGTAAAATAGTACAGAAAAGATAGTTTTAAAATGGTTTCATATTCTATAATCAATCTTATTGCGGAAAGTATCAGTCCGATTTTTGTAAAGTCTGCGTTTAATACATTTTTTACAAACAACATTGATATTAAAAAAACTATTCCAGATAACACAAAATTAGTGGGAATTGCAAATAATGAAAAGAGTATCTTAACAATTGTTGAGAATCCGAATATGAACACTGCAAAACTAAATACCAAACCAGAGGTGAGGGTATTTTTTAGTTCTGCTAACATAAATTTTGGTTTTATTTTTGCAAATATCTTAAAAAGGAATATAAAGAAAATCAATGTGAAAGTGTTTATCAAAAGAATATATGCAGGAAAATTTCCTGAGGGCCCCCATTCGTATACTGAAAGAGGTACTAATGCTGAGTACATCAAAAAGAGTTTTGCATCTCCTGCAGTCCAGAGTTTTATTAGCCAGAAAAAAAAACCAAGAGCAAAGCTTATGAGTATATTTGTAAAAAAAACAGTTATGTATTGGGTGTTTAGATCAACATTTTTATATGCAAGATAAAGTGTAACTGCAAGAAGACTCAATATTGAATATATCAATCCAACAAGTGTCCATTTATTTTTTATCTTCCTGTATTTAAGATCCTGGTATGAAGTTATTATTCCGATCAAGATTATTACTGGAAAATTGGCAATTTCAAGATATGACAATACGACCATAAATTAATTAAGTTTACTTTTGGTTTTAAATGTTATGGATTTTTGATGATGGGTGTATATAATAAAGAAAATGTAGGAGTGCCGGAGGGGGGATTTGAGCCCCCGACCCCTAGATTTCTAACACATTATCATTGCCCTGCGGCTCATCACTCATAATGGATATGAGTCTAGTGCTATAACCAGGCTAAGCTACTCCGGCTTCTCCAGCACATACGAAAAAGAATCCAGAATATTTTATAAAGTTTTTTGCTTTGCAAAAAACTTTATCTTTTTTTAAAAAAAATAAATAAAATGGGACGGCCGGAATTTGAATTTTCCCAGAGAGCAAAGATTTACTCCCTTCCGGGACACCACGGTATCTCATCATCATCCTTACGTTTGTAAGTCATCAGACCGTGATTGATCTTCAGCCGTGTGCTCTCTCCTGCGCCGCATAACAAATGTTATGAGCGACCCAGGCTGAGCTACCGCCCCATTAATCTTGAAGAGAATTTAGTTAAATTTAAAATGATTTCGGTAAATGCAGTTAAAATTTTATCACTTGTTTTTTATTAAGAAATAAAAAAAATATGGTTTCGGGCTTGTCTTGGATAGCCAGAAAATTATTAATTTTTGCTGCCGTCGTTCTGTAAACGGAGCTTGTTGAGAGCTTTTTACAAGTAAAAGAGCCCCTGGCGAGAATTGAACTCGCGACCTATTGCTTACGAGGCAATCGCTCTGGCCTCTGAGCTACAGGGGCACAATAAGCCTATAAATCTGTATATTTATTATATTTTTACTCAATCTTTTGAGAAATATTATCTTTATATTTTTTCTGGCACTCAGAACAGACTGCGTGTCTTTTTGAATTTTTTATTATATATGCACCTTTTATCTTGTTCAAAAAGGTTTTTTCTATCTTTTTATTACAGATTGAACATTTCATATTTATTTTGAAAAAGATCAGGTTATAAAAAGATTATTGATCAATAGAATCAAGTTTCTGATCTACTTGTTTTAAAAGAGTATATCCTCTGTCAAATGAGATTATACCGCTTTTTATTGCTTCTCTTATTGAGACCTTTTCTGCAAGATATGCTTTTCTTTTTGCAGTCTTTATCTGCTTTGTTCTTATCATGTCTCCATACAATAAGTTTTCCCTTATCTTTTCAGTAACTTCCTCGAATTTCTGATTGTAAGATTTGTCAAGTTTCCTGTATATCTCTTCGCTTATCTGATCTGTCAAATACATTTTTTTAAGCTGCTTTCTTGCATTTTTTATTGCAAGTTTTTTTGCAAGGTTTGTCTCATATTCCGCCTCAATCTTACTGATGCTTGCGATGTTTAGTTTTTTTAATAAAGGAGGGATTAAGCTTCCCTGGATAACAACTGAAAACAAAACAACCCCATATGTCATTGCAGAAAGCTCTTTCATATAATCAGTCAAATGAAGACCCAAAAGCAGCGCAATCGGGATACTTCCATGTATTCCTCCTATGTTTATGAC
This sequence comes from Candidatus Woesearchaeota archaeon, assembly GCA_014729915.1. Lineage (GTDB taxonomy): Archaea > Nanobdellota > Nanobdellia > Woesearchaeales > GW2011-AR15 > WJJD01. The sequence goes on from WJJD01000001.1 coordinate 12,418, forward strand.
ATGCTGCCATTTGGCAGGTATTTTTTCTCCTGTCATATTTAATAAAGTTGAAAGTAGATAGATTATAATGCTTCTTACAAATGTTACAGTAACAATCGCAAGAAATATGAGCCACCAATCTCCAATTATCTCTTTTACAGGCATCTTGATTCCGATCATGATAAAAATCAATGAATTTACAATGAATGCAACTATTCCCCAAAACGATGTAATTGCAATTTTTGATGAGGAAGACATTGCATATTTTGTTCCTTTATGTCCGATAAAAAGACCTGCTGCAACAACACCAATAACTCCTGAAACATGAAAATAATCTTCGCATATGATAAAAGTGAGATATGCAACAATTATTGTTACAAGAACAACAACCACACTGTCATCGGCCAATATTTTCTGGAGCAGCCGGATTGTTAAGTATCCTATTGATATTCCAATTAAAATCCCCCCTATATATGATTTTAAAAAACTAAAAATCGAAAAGGCAAGTGAAAAATGATTGTTCTGTATAACATCAAGTATTATGGCAAATAATACTATTGCTGTCCCGTCATTCATCAATGATTCTCCCTCAATTATATGTGTGAGGCTTTTTGATACACCCATGTTTTTGAAAAGAGCAAGTACAGATACAGGATCTGTCGGAAGAACCATTGCACCAAAAAGAAGACAATATATAAGAGGGATTCCAGTAATAAAATTTATTATCACTGATACCAGAAAGACTCCGGCAAAAATTCCAGGGATTGAAAAGACAAGTATTGGTTTGACTGAATCCACCATTTCTTTAAAATCAATATGCACAGCTGCCTCAAACAGAAGTGGGGGTAAAAAAAGGAAAAGAATTATCTCTTTGTTTAAAGGAATATTAAAATAACCGACTGATCCTACAACAAGCCCTGTTATAACTAACGCAATTGTATATGGGAGACGGATGTATTTTACTATAACAGTTACAGCTACAGCTAACATAAACAAGCTTAACAGCTGCAGCTGGATGTCTGGTAATATAAGAACCATATCAATATATTAAAATGTATACTAATATATAAATATTACTTAAGAAAAGGATCCATAAAATTCAAAACTTTCCACTGTTCTATGAACAGTGGTTGTTGCGAGCATTTTTACATGCACAAATTCTTCTCAATTTAGGTAGATTATAACCGTCCTCTTTGAATCTTATAGAGCTTTTTTATATCTTGAAGCGAGTTTATCTCATCAAGCGGTTTTTCCTGCCGTAATCTCGAAAACCTTGGAAATCTTAAAGCATATCCTGAACTATATGTTGGAGATTTCTGAATTTCTTCATAATTTACCTCAATGACTATTTCAGGTTTTATTTTTACTATTTTTCCAGAGGATTTTGTTATCAGGGGTTTTAACAAGTTTGTCATTTGCTGGAAACTAACCCCATTTCCTTTTAATTCTTTTAACCCTGTTGAAACTTTTCCAATTTCTAAGAGAGTTCCTGTGCTGCTGTCTCTGCATGCTAGGGTGTAGCTTGTAAGCCAACCGCTTCTTTTTCCTTCTCCGTATTCTGCTTTTACAATCACAAGATCCAAAGGTTCCATGACCGGCTTAACCTTTACTCCATATCCTACTCTTGAACCAGCCTTATATTCAGCAGAGAGATTTTTTGCCATCATGCCTTCTTCCCCTCTTTTGAGTGATTCAGAATAAAATTCCTGAGCCTCATCCTTGTCTCCTGTTATTATCTGTTTTGCAAGCACTATTTGTTTGGGCTTCTCCTGTATTGTTTTTTCAAGCAGTTCTCTTCTTTTTTTAAACGGCTCTTTAAGCAGGCTTATTCCATCCAAAAACAAAATATCAAATACATTCACCTCAACAGGATACTCTTTTGATAATTTTTTTACATCATATTTTCTTTTTATCCTTTGTGAGATGCTCTGGAAAGGCAGATAATTTCCGGTTTGCGGATCATAACCGACAACCTCACAATCAAATATTGCTGATTTTGCATTTACATATTCATTAATATATTTTACAATCTCAGGAAATTGCCTTGTGACATCTTCAAGCCTTCTTGTAAAAAGGATCACTTCTTTATCATCCTTATGCGCCTGGATCCTGAACCCGTCATATTTGTATTCGAAAGCTGCAGGCCTGCCGACAGTCTCAAACGCATCATCAATATTTTCAGCTTTCTGGAAAAGCATCATCTTAACAGGAGTTTTGACCCTCAGCCTGATATCATCGAGTCCTTTTATTCCTTGTTTTTCAATTACTTTTATAACAACTGAAAATTCATTTGTCATGTTGTATGCATGCTGAATTTTTTCAAGATAATCATTGTATTTTTCTCTCTCTTCTTTATCGATCTCAAGTTCGCCGTCTTTGTATTTCAGGTTAAGCTCTTCCTTAAAATAAGCCCAGGCAATCGCATCCCTTAGTGTTCCCTGGCCGATTCCTATCCTTAAATCAGAAAGTATTGTCCTTACGATATATTTTGCTTCAAGTGGTTCTGCTTGTATCAAAAGTTCAGAAATATACTGGATTTTTTTATCCTGGGCCCCTTTCCCTTCTATGTCCGGAAGCTTTCTTAGATTTGAAAATACTTTGTTTACTTTCAACGGCTTTTTAAATAAAGACTGCTGCTTTTTTTTGCTGAATTTATTTTGGGCAACATTACCAAGGTCGCCTGTGTTTTTCCATTCCTCTTTTATTTTTTTTAGTGATATTCCGGTTGAGATGCTGATTGTTTTAACCATCAGATTTGCTGCTATTCCAAGTTCTTTGGTATCCCAGGGAGGAAACAGCCTGCCCTGGATAAGAAGAATTATTTTTTCAATATCACTTTTTTCTGTTTTTTTTAAAAATTCTGACAGATAGTATGTTTTTTCAAGTCTTTTTGATGTCCCTTCAAGTTTTTCATAAAGGGTTGCGAGTTTTTTGTAAAGCATGTTATTATCTAATTTCAGGTTGTATTTAAGATTTGTTGGTAAAAGCATAAAAATATTTAAACAGAATTTTGAAAAACCCCTTTGGGTTTTTTAAAAATTCTCTATTAGTGTATTAAGGGATTGTGAAAAAATAAATTTTCTGTTAATAATACAAAGATATAAATACTAGATTATCGTCTATAATTACTTATGGAAGGAGGTGTTTTTCTTGAGCTTTGATCAATTTATTGAAAATTTCGCCAGAAATTTTCAGTGGGTTTAAAACCCCGCCATTTATGGCGAAATTTTTAATCCCAAAATGCTCAAAAAGCTTATGCTTTTTGGCACACAGAAATCCAAATGGATTTCTTGCGATTCGGCAAAA
>WJJD01000037.1 GCA_014729915.1 Candidatus Woesearchaeota archaeon
AGTATGAATGCATATCCTGTTTGCACATATATCTATTCTCAAATCCTTCTGGAAAATCACCGCAATTCTCTGTCGCTTCATAAGCATATCCTTGTCCAAGAATTCCTTCACAATCAGGAGTCTGTTGTGCTAAAGCTGATGTGATTATAACAAAAAAAACCATTATTATTGTTTTTTTAAACATTATTTTTATACTATCACAAGAGATTATTTAAACCTTTTCCTTGCTGATTGTCAAGCGAAAACCGACCACCACTGGGAAAACAGGCTGTCCGGTAATTCAATGATTTGAATTTTATATGAAAAATGCTTGCGAGTATTACGGTTCACAAAACAGGGAAAAGTCTTGAATTTTATAGGTTCAATTATTTGTATGTATTACTTCAGAATGCTTAATATTAACCCTGCAAGAACTGGGATAAAAAAATTATCATCTATCTTAAAATATTCTAATTCTGCTGCTTCAATAAACATCGTGATTGTTGATGCGATAAACCCTGAAATTATTCCCACAAAAATAGAAGAGAATAGAGTAGCTGCAATTATCCCTGCAATTGTTCCCTCAAGTAGTTTTTCAGGATGAATTATCATCTTTGTCTTTCCGAAATATTTTCCAATAAGATGGCTTATTGAATCTCCAAAAGCAAGAATAAGAATTGCTGCTGATGCAATGTCTGTGCTGAAAATCATTACTGTAAAATAGACACCGACAAGATAATAAAAAGGTCCTTTTCCCGGAAACTCCCTGATATCAGATTTCCTGTCAAATTCTTTTAATAAATCTGAAAACACGGGAATTTTTATCCTTTTGCTTACCATGCTTAAAAAAAGACCAGTAATTATTATGATCAGAAGAACAATCTCAAAATATTTATCAACAATATCCGAGTTAATATTAAGGACAAAAACTATTATAACTCCTACTATCATATGAAATATCTGCCTTTTAACTTCAAGATCCATAGTTGAGAAGTCATATGCGGAAGGATAAATAATTTTTGGTATGGATCCTTATAATGTGCTTGATTTCCAGGGTATGCTCTATAAGATTCCGGAAAATAAAAGAAAAAAGAAAATCAGGATGCTTCTTGAGTTGGTTGAATTAATGGGAGTTGAAAAAAAAATCATCAAGGATTTTTCAGGAGGCAGATGAGCTTTGCAATGAGATTGCTATCCTGGACAAGGGAAAATTAGTTGTTCATGATACAGTTTCTAATCTTAAGGATTCATTAAAAATAGACATAATTGACATCAAAGTGAAAGATTATTCAAAAATAAGAAAAAAATTTAAAAAAATTCAAATGGATAAACCAAACTGAAATAATTGGAGACATGATAAAGATTTATGTTAACAAAGGTGAAGAGAAAATAGAGGATATACTTACATTTCTTCAATCAAATAACATTAGTATGATAAAAATCTGAGAAAATGATGTTAGTAATCAGGTAAAAAGTTTTGTTCTTACTCTATTAATAATCCCGAATCTGTTTGCAAGGATATAACCGACAATTGCAATTACGATCAGGACAGTCACAACTGTCTCGATATTATCAATATAATGAGCCATCTTTTCATAGGTTTCCTTTAGCTGCCAGCCAAATAAAGCCAAAAACATGTTTCTTGGAATCACACCAAGAAAAGTTGCAACAGTGAACCTCTTAAAATCCATCTTAATAATTCCGGCAACACCTGAAATGACTGAAAGAGGCATTATAGGCAGAGCTCTTAATATCCCTAATGTAAGCTCTTCTCTTTTCTTTTTTTCAAATTTATGCTTAAAAGTAGTTATCTCTTCCCAGGAAACCCCATGGAACCTCTCATATCTGTCTATCAGTGGTTTTCCGCCATAATAAGCAATACCATAAACAAGATAACTTCCAACAGTCTGTGCGGTTCCTGCAATTACAGAAATTACTAATGCATGTGTTGCTGCTCCGAATAAAGAAGTGCTCTCGATAAGAATATAGCCTGCAGACATCAATATCAATGGAGATGGGATAGGAACAATTATTGTCTCGATAGCAACTCCCACAATTACTGCAAGAATTCCATGTGTTCTTATTGCTTCAATTAAGCCTTGTGTAAATCCTGAAAACATTGATTTTGAAATAATCTGAATTTCTTTATAAATTTTAGTAAAATATTTATATCATTAAAAAATTATCATCTACATAATGGAAAAAAAATTCTCTTTTTTTAAACTATCTGCAGCTGCTTTTTTGTGTTTTTTTATAATTTCTGTTGTTTTTGCCTCAAACTGGGGCATGCAGGGATATGATTCTTATCATACCGGTTATAACCCGGATTCTGCTGATATTAAGATAGTTTCAGGCAGCGGATATTTCTGGAAAACAAAATATCCTTTCAGCAGTGAAAGTTTCTTTACTCCACTTGTTTTTTACGACAATGTGGTTTTTTCCGGAGATATTGGTGTTTCTCTTTTAAATTCACAATCCAGTGATATTCTCTGGCTTACTGATCAGTATAACTCTGCTGCTCCTGCTCTCCTGAATGGTTCTATTTTTTCTGGTGATTCTGAAGGTAATCTGATTAAACAGAGTGTTAACGGAAGAATTGTCTGGAAATATAATTTAGGTTCGCCAATTCAAAAATCTATAACTGTTTATAATGACAACATATATTTTATAACAAAAAATGGTGTTTTATATTCTTTTGATCAAAATGGAAATAATAACTGGAATAAACAAATTCAGGAAAAAATTGATGATTTTTCATCTCCAGTTGTTTCAAAGTTGTTTGATTATATTTTTGTTGCTTCTGGAAATGAAATTTTTTGTCTTAATAGAAAGAATGGAGAATTAAGTGATACTTTTGCTGTTGAAGGCAGATTGGGTTCAGGGTTAGCTATTAGTGAAGAAGAAGAGGACAGCTCATCTACCAAACTTATTTTTACTATCCAGAAAGAGGATGTTGAAAAACTTTACACATTAAACATAATATCAGGAAAATTTGATACTTCTGCTGAATTATATTCTTTTAACACGCAGGATAATTATATTAATTTACCTGGAACTGTTGATAAAAGAATTACTGCTGCTGTTAATAACAAAATTTATTTTGACGGTATGATAAAAGACCTTAATGATAATATTGTAACAACTTCTCCTGCCATAGGTTTTTATGATGATTTTATTTTTTACGGGACAAAAAACGAGAAAATCATCGGGTTTTCTGATCATGATTTTTCCAAATCTATTAACTTTTCTCTTGATGCTTCTGTTTTTGCTGACCCAGTAATTTCTGACAACGGCATGATTTTTTCTGCTGATTCTGATGGTTTTCTTTATGCATTTCTTCCTGAATTGATTCCAACTCATGAAACTATCTGCAATGATCTTCTTGATAATGATCTTGATTTTCAAACAGATTGTCAAGATGAGGACTGTATTGATGAATGTTTTGTATATGGTGATTCAGAAACATCTATTTGTGACCAGGGAAGTTCCTGCAGTGATTCAAATACAGAGATAACTGGTTTTGGAATCTTTGGTCTTGAAAACACTCATTTTGATCAGGATCTCACTGAAAAAATATGTTGTCCTGATTACACTTTTGATGATGAACAATGTAAAATTAATTGTTTTGTAAAAAATACCTGTACAAATCTCGAAATAGAAGTCATATCCTTATTTAAGGTAAGTAACAGTCATGTGGCTGAACCAGGAAACTATGGTAACTCATTATGCTGCAAACCAGAATCAGGATGCAGCAATTTGATCTGCGGTGTAACAACTGCTGCTGACTGCAGTGAAAACTACGATATCTGCATCGGATCAATGGCAAAAAAAGAAAACAGCCATCTGGGAGCATGCAATGAATACTATTATAAAGTATGCTGCAGGATGGATTCAGCAGCTGAAGAACAGCTGTCAATAATGACATGCACCAAATGTGATTTTGATGAAGACGGAACTGTTGAAAATAATGATATTACACTTCTAACCACAAAGATTCAAGACCTTAATATCTTTAACGTTACTTATGACATGGATGGAGATGGTAAAAATAGTGTTGATAAAGATCCATTGGTTTGTAATGATTATGTTGGAATTAGGTGTTCAGATCTTGAAAATTCAGAAGAGGGAAGTATTTAATATTTCCGGATAGAATAAGAAAATTATTATAGACAACTGGGTGCACGTAATTAAAATCAAACAAATTCGACCACTCTGGACTTTGTCCAAAGTTTGCTCGCTTTCAGCTCGGGTCGAATTTTTTCTCAACTTCTTTTTTTTTATGTCCTTCGGACATTTGGCTAACGCCATCCAATGCTATCGCACATATTGGTCTGCTTACGCAGAATTGATATTTGAAGTGGTACATAAACAACTTCATTGAATTTTTCTTTTTCTTTGAAAAACCGTTTTACTGAAAAATTTCATGAGTCGTTTAATCATTTGACCACTTCAAGCGGACTCGCAAGTGTCCGCTTGTAGGAAAAAATGAGAAAAACAAACACAAACTATGAAAAATAATAGAACCGAAAAAAAAAACATGATTCCGGGGATTTTTGGGCTTCAGGATATTATGTCGGAACTGCTGGACACGTCTCTGCTGAGCAAGTCGCAAGATATATTATGGAACAAACAAAAAATCTCAGTAAAAATTGGCACCTGTTTTATATCAAACCTTTTGAATACAATATTAATGAAATAAAATCAGAATCAAATTCCAACCAAAAGAATCTTGTTTACGATCCAGGCATGTATTCTGATTTTGACTATATGATTTCTTAATTTTTTTCTTATATGCCTTCGGCATTGGCGGATTTCACCTCTACTCTGCACTTCGCTTGAGTAGAGCCCTCATTCCCCTAATAGTAGAAAGAGAAGGAGAAGATGAAGATAAAGATGAAGATAAAATATATAATTGCATTTCAAGGAAAAGAGAACATGGGTTAATTACAGCGTTTGGCAAAATCAAGATTCAACGTGCAATATATTCGGAATACGATACAGGAGGGATAAAATCATTCCTTGATGAAAAATTAGATATAGAAGACAAAAGGCATTGTCTATTAATGAAATACTGGACAGATTTGTTAGGAATAGTCGCCCCATTTGATGAAGCACGAGATACATTAAATAAAATTAGAACTGCTGCTGTTACTTAACCGATTTTAATTACGTGCACCCAAGACAACTTTTGTTCTCTACAAATTTTGTAGTGATTTACTGCCTGTCCTCAAAACAATAAAACCTATTTTTTGTTGAGCAATATAGCCTGCTGCTTGCTTGGACTTCAAATGCAGCGATCCAGCTAATATCTGTGCGATCGGCAT
>WJJD01000038.1 GCA_014729915.1 Candidatus Woesearchaeota archaeon
AGTATGAATGCATATCCTGTTTGCACATATATCTATTCTCAAATCCTTCTGGAAAATCACCGCAATTCTCTGTCGCTTCATAAGCATATCCTTGTCCAAGAATTCCTTCACAATCAGGAGTCTGTTGTGCTAAAGCTGATGATATTGTTAATAAAATTACTATAATTAAACTTGTCTTTTTATCCATTGTATTTCATTGCAAATCTGTACACATACGATTCTTCAAACATGTTTTCATCTGTTATTTCATAGATTAATGTTTTTTCTCCTGCCTTTATTAATCTAATCTTGTAGGGCTGCCTGGATAAAAATTCAATATCTATCCATTCCGGATCCTGTTTTGTTTTTTTGTATATCTCTTTTGACAGTTCATATATATCATATAATCCTGCTCGCCTGGTTACAGAAAATTCAGATAACGTCATCTCAGTTTCCTGCATTTTTGCATTTACTGGATATTTAACATCGACTGTTATATCCCTTTTATTTATTCTTGAAATAATTTCAATATTATCTGGATCATGTTCTATCTCGTAATAAAATAGTGAAAAATCATCAATACAATAGTCAAGATTGTTTTTTATATATATTGAAAGCTCTTGCGCAAGTACTGCAAGACTTTCAGGAAAATATCCCTGACCCTGGTAGTAAAAATATGTAATTTTTTTTGTACTTGACTCAATAAATATTGGCGGGAAAAGTCTGCCCTGTTTACCTAATTTTATTATTGCATTTTTTGCGGTGTTATCAATGCAATGTTCTATGTATGAATTTAATGAAGACAGTTTTTCAATATTTTTTGGTGTTTCTTGCTGCAATTTTATTTTTTTCTGATAATTAATATAAATAAAAAATACAGCAGATAAAACAAGAATTAGTCCAATTATTATTATTAATGTAAGTTGGGCTCTTTTTTTCACTTTATTAATATTATCATGTAAATATTATTTAAAAGTTTTCCTTATTAATTACTTTTAAAAATTCATCCTCCAAAATCTCTTAAATGATCTTGAGTACATCCTGTTTTTTCTCCTATCCAGACTTTTTCAGCATGAGAAGCAATATTGATCTCTCCTGTACTTTCATCACCTACTCCAGAGTATATATCAAAATGGTTGCCTTCTATAGCACCACCTGTGTCTTCTGCTCTAAAACATCCGTTCCAGTCATCATATTCTTCTCCCCAGTAAATATAAACTAGTGTACCTAATGAAACTACGGAAGGATCAACCGCAATTGTTCTTTTTGCTGTTGGATTTGTTCCAGATCTTGTACTGCCTCGAAAATTCTCTAAACTCTCAACACAGTTTTCATCCTGTGTTATCCCAATATTGTGGTACCTGCACACTTTTCCAGATATTGTTACACCAGATCCTTCACATTTAACATCTGAATAAAAACTATCATAGTAAGCATAATTCTGGCAATACCATAACCCGGATTTATCTAAAGGCTCTCCATTGTACCAATGATTAAAATCCCCTTCATAAGCGGTTCTATAAGAAGTTGTTCTTGTGTTTGTTAAATCAGGAGAGACTGTTGGTATTGGAGGTTGCTCTGGATTTATTACAGAGAATTCTTCTTGTTGATTTTCTGCAGGATTTTCTTCTGCTTCTCTTGTATCTAAACAGAGATCTTTAAATTTTTCACAAGCTGGACATGTTCCACCAGGTCTAATAATTGCATATCCTGCCATTGGATCTTGTCTAAATTCAGTAAAATCAATATTCCAAATAATTATCATTTCAATATTATCACTGGATAATGAGATTTCTACTGCTTGTTTAAGCCAGTCTGCCTGATCAGTTTCTGATATATCTTCTGCCCATAAAAATCCCTCAGGAAGAGATGCTGAGAATCCCTCTTTTGTAACATATCCAATTTCAGTAAAACAAAGAGGTTTATTTGTAAAAACAGAAGTATAAGTATCAATCATTTCTGTAAAATAATATGAATAATGGATTCCATCAGGATGTCCAGCAGTATCATAGGGAGAAGTGGCTCCCTGGTTATAATGAGTTCCAACACAATCCATATGATCCTGTGCTTCATTATTTTTAAGTTCCTCTATCCATAGATCATCATCTGCTCCATTAACAGAAATTGAACCAAAAAAGCCTGTTGGAGCAGGAGCACCAGAAATTACAATTGTCTCTGGATTAGCTTGTTTTATTGTTGCATATGACTTTTTTAACAGCTCTGTAAATAATTCCGGGGAAATATAACCTGCTGGCCATTCCCTATCTATGTTTGGCTCGTTCCAAATCTCAATTGCATCAGCGCCAATCTCAGCTAAATCCCCTACAAATTGAGCATATTTATCAAAATAGTCATCAAAATCCTGTTTCATAACTTCATGGTCTTTGCCAAGCACACTTAATAATATTTTCATATCTTCTTGATGTGCTTCATCTATTATCTGCTTGATTGACTCAGCATCCTGATATTTTTCTTTATTAAAACTTATTTGGAGTTTTACCCAACTCATGCATGAGTCCTTCATAAGATCAACTGGATAATGTCTTCCGTATACCTGACCTCCAAATTTTAATCTCTGAATCTCCTCTTCTCCTCCTCTCAATCCTTCTTCTGCCTCAATCTCAGGAAATTCAACTTCTTCAACCTGAGAATATTCCCCTTTCTCATAATCAAATGCTGCTCTTAAACATAGTTCTGTATCTGCTCTTATAGTATCCTCCTCTGCATCCTTGAAAAAATA
>WJJD01000039.1 GCA_014729915.1 Candidatus Woesearchaeota archaeon
CACCAGGGTCTTTCTTCAGGAATTTCTATTGAAGACTGGAAAACACCATTCGGCTTAGTGAAAACAGACAAGGATCTTGCAATCCTTTTAAAAAACAAGACAGGTCTTAAGATAAATGAAAAACCACATATGAATGAACATTCTATAGAAGTGCAGCTTCCGTTTTTACAGTTTGCAAACAAAGACTTGATCAAGGAGATCAGAATTGTTGCTGTTTCAGTTGGAAGAGATGTTGATTTTAATAAGCTTGGATCAGATCTCACCTCTCTGCTTAATAAAAAGGATGTCATATACATTGTAAGCACAGATTTTACTCATTATGGACCTAATTATGGTTATGTGCCTTTTACATCAGATATTCCGGAAAGATTAAACAAGCTTGATAAAGAAGCTATTGATCTTATCAAGAATTTAGAAATTGAGAAATTCAGAGAATTTCTCAACAAGACACACATCACAATCTGTGGGTATTATCCAACACTGCTATTGATGAAAATCTTGTCAGAATCTGAAATAAAAACAAAGGGCTCTTTATTGATGCATTACACCTCTGCAGATATTGTTGGCGATTATAAGAATTCTGTGAGTTATGCTAGTATTCTTTTTAAATAAGATTATGAATATTTTTGAGTATTCTTTTAAAAATTATCAGCAAAAATAAGGGCATATTACGATGTAAGATCAGGAAGATTTTAATTATTGCTTTGAATAACAATCTTTATATTCCTAAATAATATATATTATCTCATGATTGAATCACTAAAAGATATTCCGCGTCTCTTGATGCCTTTATCAAAGCAGAAGCAGAAAGCATATTCAATGCTTGAGAAGTATGCTCCTGAAAAAGATCTTAAAACAGCAAAGTATCTTCTTAAAACAAAAAAAATAGATATTTTGATTAAAAAGATTGGTGCTTCTCCGAATCTTGTGACAGATAAGATTTATCCGCATCTGAAAACAAAAATAAAAAATGATGAAATTAATGAGTTTGTATCAAATATTAACGGGACTGTCTTAAAAAAGGTCAAGCTAAAGGCATATAAGGAATTTTCAAAAGATCCGGAAGAAAAGATACTTTCTCTGATCTCCCCAAATATATATGGACTTGATATAATTAAAAAAGCAGTTATGATACAGCTCTTTTCAACAGATCCTGTCCATATACTTCTACTCGGGGATCCGGGAACAGGAAAAACAGATATTTTAAAATCAGCAGCAAAACTGCACCCCATAAGTTCATTTGGATTAGGTTCAGGGACAAGCAGGGCAGGGCTGGGTGTTTCAGTTAGAGGAAAAAAAATAATTCCGGGGTTATTGCCGCAGGCAGACGAGGGAATTTGCTGCATTGATGAGCTTAACCTTATGAAAAGAACAGAGTATGCATATTTGTATTCGGCAATGGAGAAAGGCTTTATAACTTACAACAAGGCAAATAAACACATAAAATTAAAAACCAGAGTAAGAATTCTTGCGACAGCTAACCCAAAAGGAGATAAATTTGTAGGAAGGACAACTGACATTTTAAAAAAACAAATCCCGTTTGATTCAGCACTCATATCAAGATTCAATCTGGTATTTTTAATAAGAAAACCAGGAGTAGACGGATTTATCCATATAACAAAAAAAATAATAAAGGACCATAAAAAGAAAATCAATAAAAAAGATATGGAGTTTGTCAAAGACTATATAGATTATACACAAAGAATTTGTGTTAATTTTTCTAATAAATATGAATCAGATGTAGTTTCTTTTATAAAAAAAATAAAAAAACATGAAGATATGTTTTTAATTGAAATAACACCGAGGATTGTAATAGGAATTGTCAGGATGAGCAAGGCATATGCAAAGATGCACCTTAATAAAAATGTTTCAAAATCTGATGTTTTAAAGGCAATTAAGATAGTTAAAAAATCTTTGTTTTTTAAAAAAAAATAGATTATGAATTTTTCTAAATGAAAAATTCATCAGACTTTTCTTCCGATAAGAAGTACAATTTCTCCTTTGATCTTTCTTTTTTCTAGAATCTTGTCAATTTCTTCTGGTGATCCTCTGATAAATTCCTCGAATTTTTTGGTTAATTCACGGGCGATTATAATCTTTTTTTCAGGAAGAGTTTCTGAAAGAATTGAGATTGTTTTTTTTATCCTGTGAGGAGATTCAAAAAAAATACAAGTCTCTTTTTTTTGTTTGATCTTTTGAAAGATATTTGTTTTTTGTGATTTTTTCTTTGGTAAAAATCCATAAAAAATAAATCTGTCAGTAGCAAGACCTGAGCAGACTAAAGCAGAGATAACCGAATTTGCACCAGGAATTGGACTTACTTTTATATCGTGTTTAATACACTCCCTGACAAGATAAAATCCGGGATCAGAAATTCCCGGAGTTCCTGAATCACTGACAAGAGAAATAATATATCCTTTTTTTAAAGAAATTAGTATGTCTTTTGTCTTCTTTTCTTTATTAAAATCATTATAGCTGATAATTTTTTTTTTAATATTATAATGGTTTAGAAGTTGTCCGGACCTTCGTGTATCTTCAGCCAATACAAGATCAGATTCTTTAAGGGTTTCAATCGCTCTATATGAGATATCTTTTATGTTTCCGATTGGTGTTGCAACAAGATAAAGCATAGAAAAAGAATTACTTCTTATACATATAATAGTATCGGTTGTTTTCAAATTTGTATTTAACAAAATTTGATTCCCTTAATTTCTTAAGATTGCTTGTTACTGAACCTATAGATACACCAAGCCCTTCTGCAATATCTTTAGAAGTAAACCACTTATTCTTGTGATTTTTTAGATAATCATATACCTCCTGCTGCCCCATATGAAATGATTAGGAGTATGTATTTAATAAATTTTGTAGTAATTACATGTGGGTAAAAGTTCACTGAGTTGTTTTTTAAAATGTTACAAATTTATGTCTCTACTGCAAAAATTGAGATTTTTTTCAAGAATAGTGATAACACAAAGTATTTATAGTGACACTTATTAGAGAAAAGTCATTTAAAATAGGGGGTACTTGTGAATGAATAAAAAGTCTTTTATTTTTGAACTTATAGTTTTAATAATTTTAATAAATGTTCTATCCATCAATGCGGATGTATATCCTTTTATAGTAGATTCTGATGTTAGAATTTCAGACAAGGATAATGCTGACACTAATTTTGAGGGATACTATCAAATAGGTTCTGGAATTGGAACAGGAATTCCTGAGTTCGATAATATGTATACTCTCCTTTGGTGGGATATCACTACATTAAAGGATGAATTACCAGAGGGTTCAGTCATAACAAGAGTAAGGTTAAAACTTTATTGTAATGGGTATTCATCAGAAGATTATTATGGAACACTTGAAATAAGAGAAATAACCTCTTCTTGGGGTAACTTAAATGTAACTTGGAACACAAAACCTTCAATCAGTTCAACTGTTCTTGCTTCTAGAATATTAACTAGAAGTGATTGTGGAAAGTCAATTTATTGGGAAGACGAAGATTTGTTTAATTATATAATAGATCATCTCGATGATGCTTCTTCGAAAGGTTTAGCAGTTGTTTTTAAAGATACAAATGGATATTTATTTTTTTCAAGCAGTGAAGTCAAAGATCAAAGCTATTGGCCTAAATTTTTTATTGATTATGATGCCGGATGTTCCGGTGAAACACCCAAATGTTATAATGATGAAGTTTATTTGTTTGATAGTTGTGATAATAACCTTGGAAAAAAAGAGGAATGTGGAGAAGACGAATGCGTAGAGCAAGGGGATCCGTATTGTGAAAATGGAGATAGGACTAAGATTATACGGTGTTATGATCGGGGATGCGCTGATGCTGCCTGTTTTGAGACATATGCAGACACAGAAGAGCAAATAGAATGTGAATATGGATGTGAGAACGGAATCTGCCTTAATTGTGAAGAGAACTGGGAATGCTCGGATTGGGGAAATTGCATCGATGGAAAAAAGACAAGGAAATGTACTGATCTGAATGTATGCGGCACGATAGACAACAAGCCAGCTGAAGAAGAGGACTGTCTTGCTCCTACTGTAAATTGTTATACAGACCCAAGTGAGCCGAAATTGAATGAGCCATATCACTTTAAATGTGATGTCTATAATCCAAATGAAGAAAACCTGGAAATTGATGATTTTACTGTTGGGCAGGTTGATTCAGATGCTCCTGAATTGGGAGGGAAAGATTCTCACTGGTATGTTAATGCAAACCAGATAGAACAATGCGATATGATCCTCAATAATAATCCATTAATTGTTCCAGGATATCAAACTTCGGAAACGGGCTGTAATTTAAAGAATTCCTGGAATTGGATCGAGAGAGATAATATAAAAAATGTGGTAACAGATGCTGTTATGGCTATTTTATCAGCAGTTTCTCCAAGTGAAATTGGGGAAATAATTGATTTATTGGGTAAACTTTTTTTTATTCAAGATTATTATGATAATGTTTTTGGAGCCGTAACAAGCGTAACCTATACTTTTAAAGAATTAGATGGTTCAGATGTACCTGTTGAAAAACTTGTAACAGTTAGTGTTTCTGATGATAAATATATTATGCTGTCTAATAGTATGTTAGCGGATATTGATGCGTCCCTCGCTACAACAGCAGGAGTGATTGCGCCAGCACCTGCAAATCTTGTTTTTTTTGCAACAGAAGCGGCATTATTGATAATAAAACATAGTTGCTATATTACAGCTCAAGATCCGGATTATGATTATACACAACTACCTGAACCAGTATTTTTTAATGTTGATGAACATATAAACATTTCTGATTCTTTAAATAAAAGAATGTTAGATTCAATATTGCATTCTGCATCTTTTTGGAAAGCAAGTGCTAGTGCTTATGCAAAATATGAAGGAGCGATTGAACAGGATGAAGCAAAATATGCAGTTATGCAGCTAAGTGCAACTCGTAATTATTCGTATATTGCTTTACAATATTACCAAAAGTTCCTGTATTATTCAGAATTGGTAACTAATAATATGTCAAATCTCACTAAAGAAGAAGTGGACTTGATGAAAAAAGAAATTGAACAAAATGGTCTCCCTCTAATTGAAAAGGATATCTTAAATCAATCAGGGTTAGCAGAACAAATTCCTGACATAGAAAATCATTTGATTGAAATGAACTTTACAAATGGTACGGATATTAAAGTTTATAATAAAATTTCACAAAGGATATTTAATTTATCAGAACAAATGATAAGAGCATATACTGGCCAACAGATTAGGGTCTCTATTTCAACAGGGATATGTGAACCCCGGGCAGCAAGTCCTTCAGAAATAGAAAAAATGAATGCTTTGGTTCTTGGGATCAATCAAAGTTTTCAAGAAGGGAAGTATGAATCGCTTTTACATAATATTTCTCAATTATTAAATTTGTCAAAAAAAGTTATTGAGATTACTTGTAATTCCTCTTATTTTGTATATCAAGATTACGCTCTCAATAGCCTTATTGTGTATCAAAATATAGAAAAAGATAGTGACCACGACGGGATAAATGACACAAACGATAACTGTATGGAAATACACAATCCTGATCAGCTCGATTCAGACAATGATTTGTTGGGAGATGTTTGCGATCTGGATGATGATAATGATTTTATCAAGGACGAGACTGATTTGTGTCCGGAAACAACAGTTGGGAAGGCAGTTGATGAAAACGGATGCTCCTGCTCTCAGAAAACCTGCTCTGATGAAAATCTCTGCACAGATGATTTCTGCAATGAAGAAACTGCAGAGTGCTATTTCACATTCAATACAAATCCTTGTGATGACTCCTTATTCTGTACAGTAGAAGATACATGTACAAACGGAGAATGCATCGGTACTGCAAGAGACTGTGATGACAACAATATCTGCACAGATGATTCCTGCAGCAACACAGATGCTGAATGCAAATACACATTCAACACAGATCCTTGCGACGACGGGCTTTTCTGCACAGTAAATGATGCCTGCTCACAAGGAACATGTAATGCATATCCAAGAGACTGTAGTGATTCCCACATATGCACAGCGGACTTCTGCAATGAAGAAATCAATGCATGTGAAAACTTCTGGAAAGAAGATTGCTGTGAAACAGATTCAAACTGTACAGATCAGAATGAATGTACTGATGACTTCTGTAATATCGAATCCAACACCTGTTATTCACAGATCGATGATACAAATGTCTGTGGAAGATTAAGAGATTGTCCTGACAGTCATTGTCTGAGTGTGTACTATTATGACTATCCTGATGACGGGCATGACTACTGCCTAAATGGTGAATGCATGATTTATTCATGCGAACCTGAACTTGATAGAGACACCTGGAACTGTAAAGATGATGACTGGGACGGTACAATAAATCAGGAAGATAAATGTTCGGACACAAGAGGTTTTGCAGTTCTTTATGGATGCGCCTGCTATCAGGATTTTCTTCTTTCAGGAGATGAAAAGGCTGAGCTGCAGGAAGAATGTGAAAAACGAGATGGAATATTCACTTCACTTAGAGAACTAATAAAAAATTTGTATTAAAATAAGTTCAATGGATTGTTTTTTTTCTTTTTTTTAAATTAAGATTATTTAAAAAAGTCATAATCGAAAAATACATTTAGAAATCTATATATTAAAAATACATAAAATTTATAAATCTGACAAAGAATTGATATATACAACATGTTGTGGGTTCAACATGACAAAACCACAATATGTTGTGGTCACCAAATGATACTAAAAACCATTAATCTCTAATAAAGAATGAAATGTCCATACTGCAAAACAAACAATCACAAAGTGGTTGACAAACGATCAACTGATAATGATACGGCTATCAGGAGAAGGAGGGAATGTGAAGATTGCAATAAGAGATTTACAACATATGAAAGGATTGAATCAGTGTCTTTGATAATAATTAAAAAAGACAAAAGACGGGAGCAGTTTGATAAATCAAAGCTTGAACGTGGACTTTTAAAGGCATGTGAAAAAAGACCTGTTTCTTATGAAGAAATTAAAAAAATTGTTGATGAGATAGAGATTGAGTTAAGAAACATGGATTCAATTGAGATCCCAAGTAAAAAAATCGGAAAAATAGTCATGAAAAAACTAAAAAAATTGGATAAGATAGCTTATATAAGATTTGCTTCGGTTTATAAGGAATTTAAGGATATAGATTCATTTGAAAAAGAAATTACAAAAATAAAAAAATGAGGTGTGCAAATGGATAACAAGATAACTAAGGTAAGAAAAAGAGATGGAAGAATTGTTCAATTCAAACAGGAAAAAATAACAGAGGCAATATTTTCTGCTGCACAGTCTGTTGGAGGAAAAGATAGAGAACTATCAGAAGATCTGTCAAATCAGGCAACGAGAATATTAAATGAGAGGTTCAATGAGAGTGAGATTCCAACAGTGGAAGATGTCCAGGACATAGTAGAATATGTCCTTGTTGAAGAGGGCCATTATACCACAGCAAAAGCATATATCTTATACAGGGCAAAGCATAAGAGAGCACGGGAATTTAAGAATGTATTTTTAGATGTGAATAACACAATCTCTGAATATATTGAAAAAGGACACTGGGATGTAAATGAGAACAGCAACGAACAATATTCCTTTTCTGGTTTGTTATTATATACCTCTGGCAAGGTCATAAAGAACTTCGCACTCAATTACATATATTCTGATGATATTGCAGATGCCCATGAAAAAGGCTATATGCATATACACGATCTAAGCCATGCAGTTGTTGGATATTCTTTTTACAGGAATGAAAGTATTATTGTAAGAAACAAGATAAATAAACAAATATTAAATTTAAGCATGGAACAGTTATATGAACTGACAAAATCAGAGGTTTACAAAGAAAATGGATTTGAAATAAAATACACCACCGAATATGAAGTTCTTGATGAGAATGGTTGGACTGATCTTAAAAGGGTGTTGCGTCATAAAACAAATAAATCTCTATTATCATTTAACACTATATCCGGGCATAATTTAATTGTAACAGAAGATCACCCATTTATTACCCTATCCCAGGATGAAAAAGTAGTTTTTTGTGAACACTGTCTTAGTAAAGATGTAGTTAAAAACAGAACAAACAAAAATAAAAGAGATTATTATAAATGCAAAATCTGCAACAATACTTTTAAAGGTCCTGAAAAACAACCGATTGACCTGAGTAGAAGAAAAGAAATACTTGCAGGAGATATTAATCTTAAAAATTATGCAATAACTCCAGAATATAATTTATCTGTAGGTTTTTCAGAGAAAAACATAAATTCATTAGATGGGTGGTTTATCGGAATGTTTATTGCAGAGGGGTATATGAAAGGAAATAGGATTTCACTTGAATTGAATAAAAACACAACAGAATGTAAAAAATTAATCAAATATCTGCAAATGTACCAGATAGAGCACAGTGTCTATACAAGAGAGCATACCATAGACGGAAATCAGGTTCTTATATTAGAAAAAGAATCTGAAAAAATTACAATAGATATTAACCTAAATAATTTGTCTTCCTCTCTGCAGGAATATATAAGTACAATAAGAGATTATTCAGAAAATAAAAATATGCCCACAGGATTTTTAAATTTGAGTTCTTCCATTGTTGGCTCAATTGTTTCAGGAGTGATTGACGGAGATGGAACAGTAAGGAATGACGATTCCTGGGTGTCAAGAGTCAATATCCGGCTAACTTCTAAAACATTATTAAGCCAGCTTCAATTTTGGTTAAAAACACAAGGAATTAAATCATCATTGTCAAGTATTGATTCTTATGGTGAAAGAATCTATAATGGAAATAAAATAATTTCCAAAAAACAATTGTATTCAATGACTGTGTATATTCCGGAAAACAGGGCAGAATTATTTAAGGAATGCACTAAAATCGATCAAAATTTTAAGTATTCAAATAAAATCTATAAACAAAAAGAGTATAGCAGCTTTAGAAAGATTGAGTATGTAGAGAATGATTCAGAATATGTTTATGATATTACAACAGAATCTAACACGTTTCTCTGCAACGGAATCTTGGTGCATAACTGCGCCGGCTGGTCCCTGAAAAATCTTTTAAAGAGAGGATTTGGGGGAGTAAGAAACAAGGTTGATGCAAAACCTGCAAAACACATGGATGTTGTAGTTCACCAGATGGTAAACTATATAGGGTGTCTGCAGATGGAATGGGCAGGAGCACAGGCATTTTCGAGTGTTGATACATTTTTAGCTCCTTTTGTTAAGACTGACAACTTAACGTACAGGGAAGTTAAGCAGAATATGCAGAAACTTATTTTTTCTCTAAACATTCCATCAAGATGGGGATCACAATATCCTTTCTCAAATTTGACGTTTGACTGGGTAGCACCTGTTGATTTAAAAGAAGAAAAAGCGATTGTCGGAGGAGAAAAGCAGGACTTTACTTATGGAAACTGCCAAAAAGAAATGGATATGATAAATAAGGCTTTTTTAGAAGTCATGCTTGAGGGAGATGCGAACGGAAGGATATTCACATTTCCAATACCAACATATAATCTGACAAAAGAATTCAACTGGGAATCTGAAAATGCAAAAGAGCTTTTCAAGCTGACAGCAAAATACGGAAGCCCATATTTTCAGAACTACATCGGATCAAAGCTTGATCCCAGGTCAATAAGGGCTATGTGCTGCAGGCTTAATTTAGATATGAATGAACTCATAAAAAGGCCGGGAGGAACCTTTTCAATGGGAGACTCAACAGGCTCATTAGGAGTTGTAACAATAAACATGAACAGGATTGCTTATGAAGCAAAATCAAAGCAGGACTTTTTTAATAAATTAAAAAAATATATGACATTAGCAAAAGAGTCATTGGAGCTGAAAAGAAAGATTGTCCAGAGAAACATGGACAACGGTCTTATGCCGTATACAAAAGTATATCTTGGAACATTAAGAAACCATTTTTCAACAATAGGTTTGTGCGGCATGAATGAAGCATGCCTGAATTTTTTAGGAAAAGATATAGTTTCAGAAAAAGGAAAACAGTTTGCAATTGACACCTTGAATCATATGAGAGGAGTTCTTAGAGAATTCCAGGTTGAGACAGGAAATTTATATAATTTAGAGGCAACACCAGCAGAGTCAACAGCATACAGATTCGGAAGACTTGACAAGATGCTTTATCCGGACATAATCACAGCAGGAGAAGATGTTCCTTATCTTAGCAACTCTTCGCAAATGCCTGTTAATCATACAGATGATGCGATTGAAGCATTAGAGCACCAGAATGATATCCAGCCGTTATACACTGGAGGCACAATGTTTCACACATTTTTAGGACAAAAAGTCTCTTCTCCGAAAGCATGCATGAACATGGTAAAAAAAATAGCAGAAAATACACGCCTTCCATATTTTTCAATAACCCCGACATTCAGCATCTGTCCGGATCACGGATATGTGCAGGGAGAATATTTTTCCTGTCCTGAGGCAATTTCTTCAGGAAACAAATGCGGGCAAAGATGCGAAGTGTATTCAAGGATTGTGGGGTACTACAGGCCGGTTGCACAATGGAACAACGGGAAAAAAGAAGAATTCAAAGACAGGCTGGAGTATTCAGAAGAAAGAACAATGAAGAGCAGTTTCTCTAATGATAAAACTGAACAGGAAAATCCTTTGATAAATAAGCAAATAAATCTTTCAGGCATAGAAAGCCAAATCTCAAGCTACAGGGTTTTTTCCCTTCCAAATTGTGACAAATGCCTCTCTGTAAAAGAATTGCTTTCTGTATCAAGCATAACAGGATCTGATACAAGCCTTAAAGATGACAAGGGACTTAAGGAATTCAGGAGTTATTACAAAGAGATTAAAGATAAAATAAAAAGAAATAGTGACGGAAGTCTTCCTATACCGACAGTGTTGTTTTTCGATGAAAAAAATAAGATAGTAGGAACAGCGCATGAACCAGAACAGGTAAAGGCAATCCTTAAGAGTTAGAATGTCCATAGACATCAAGGGGTTTCAAAAAACTGATCTTGTGAATTTTGACCCGTACTCCTGTGCGACAATATATTTGTCAAGATGCAATTTTTTGTGCCCATTTTGTCATAATCCTGAACTTGTGATTGGACATGACAAATTGAATTCCTTATCAAAAGAAAAAATATTGGATGTATTAACAAAAAGAAAAAAATGGTATGATGCAGTTTGTATTACAGGAGGAGAGCCGACTCTTCATAAAGGACTTGTCCATTTTACAAAGGAATTAAAAAAAATAGGCTTTCTTGTAAAGATTGATACAAACGGCACAAATCCTAAGATGATAAATCAGCTCATAGACAAAAAAATAGTTGATTTTATTTCAATGGATGTAAAGGCACCTTTAGAAAAATACGATAAAATCACCCAGATTAATACAGACACTTCAAAGATTAAGGAATCAATAGAAACTTTAAAAAACAGAAGATTAGATTATGAGTTCAGGACAACAGTTATTCCCAGGTTTCATAAAAAAGCAGATATTGAAAAAATCGGGAAGCTTCTAAAAGGTTCTAAGCAAATTACAATCCAGCAGTTCAGGAATTCCCGAGATATGATAAATCCAAGTTTTAAGAATGAGAAACCGTATTCTAGAGAAAAACTTATTGAATTCAGGGAAATTCTTTCTGATTATGCCAAAGAAGTGCGGATTAGGTAGTATTTATAAATTATATCTTTTTTAATTTAATTTATGAAACAAAAAAAACTAAAAGAGCTTCTTGAAGTTTTTTTGACACTGCAGGTTACAAAGGAGCTTCCAAGGCAGGGATTTATATATTCGGGGTTTAAGAGAAATGAGGCAGATTCTGTTGCTGCACATTCATTTAATGTTATTGCATTCTCCTTTTTATTGGCAAGAGAATTAAAAAATTCAGGAGAAGAAATTGATGTTGAAAAAACAACAATTCTTGCACTTCTCCACGACATGGGTGAGGCAATAACAGGAGATATCGGAACATGGGTTAAAGTGCTTGCAAAAGGAAAATTTGAAGAAGTTGAAAACAAGGCATTCAAACTTTTAGTAAGAAATCTATCAGACAAAAAAGAATTGATTTCGTTATTTTCCGAATATTCAGACCTTGAAACAAAAGAAGCCCAGATTGTAAAACTTGCAGATGCACTCGATGCCATAGCCCAGGGATTAAATACACCGGGAGCAAAGCTTGACGATTTCAAATTAGCAGACAAAAAAATAATCCATGACAAAATCAAGGACAAAAAATTAAAGAAATTATTTGAGGATTCAGTAGAATTAATGTTTGAAAAAAAAGTTACTTACTTTCGCGGACATATTGGAAAAAAATAGGTGGTAATAATGGAATGTAAAAAACAGGAAAATCTTAAAGATTGCACATGCACATATACAAGCTGCGGCAAAAGAGGAATCTGCTGTGAATGTGTAGCCTCCCATAGGGCAGCAGGAGAGATTCCCGGTTGCTTTTTTGATAAAAAAACAGAAAAAACATATGACAGAAGCATTCAGGCATTCATAAAATCAAAATCCTTTTAGAAAAATCCTATGGATTTTTCTAAGGTGAGCGCGGGGTCAATAGAAAAAAACAACCACCTGAGTTAAAAAATCTGCAGATTATAGAATGGAAAATTTGGCCAGTTTTAATTTCTGATCAGAATTTTATTAATCAAATTTTATTAATGTTTAAACCTCGTTTTTTTCATCATTTCTCCATATATTGCTCACCACACATATTCTTGTGTCACTACATCCTATTATAAAAATTGTAATCAACTACCCGTAAAACTGCCCCCAAAGGCACCCCCCAAAAAAAAAGACAACACCCACCCCCAGAAAAGGCAACACTTCCCCCCACCCCCACCAAAATAAAAACTGAATTGTTTTATTC
>WJJD01000008.1 GCA_014729915.1 Candidatus Woesearchaeota archaeon
AACAAAATTCATTTTAATATTTTTAATCCTGACAACAGCAGCATTTGCAGGGACAGAGATGCCTTACACCCTTTATGGAAAGGCATCTGATGCAGGAGATTTTGCAGATGGAGCAGCAGTAACCGTATATCTGGAAGATTATCCTGAAGATACATTGACAGACGTCGTCGGCCCTACAGGAAATTCAGGTCTTTCCGGTTATTGGAAAGTCAATCTCTATAACCTGGCAAATGATGTGGTTTCTGAAGACAAAATCATTATAGAAATTTCTCAGGGAGAAAAAGAGACAGTGGCTTATCATTCAGTTGATGAGAATTCTGCAACAGGATTTCAGGAAATGAACCTGGAAGCTTCATACAATGATTATGATGCAGACACATATACCGGAGATGTTGACTGTGATGACAATGATGTTTCTGTAAACCCGGGAGCAACTGAAGCATGCAATGACAATATAGATAATGACTGTGACGGAAATATAGATGAAGGATGTACAAGCCCGCCTGCATCTGATACTACAACGACTTCTTCAGGAGGAGGTTCTTCCAGAAGGAGAGGCGGAGGTAGTTCTTCGTGTGTTGAAGTCTATGATGATTGTTACCCTACAGAAGACTGCGGGATAGATAATCTTCAGGCAGCAAGATGCTATGATACAAACTGCAATTCAGAAGGATATGTATTAAAGCAGATTGAATGTGTGTATCAGGAAGATGAAGAAGAAACAGAACCTGAAGTTTTAGAATCAGAATCTGAAGAAACCCAGCCAGGAGAGGAAACAATTTCAGCAGACACAGAAACAGGGGTTGAAGAACAACAAGCCGGACTAAGCGATATTACCGGAGCAGTAATTGATTCAGATGGATCAGGTTCTTCATGGGTTGTTTATGTTGTTGCTATGATTGTTCTTGCAGGAATTGTGCTTGGATATATATATTACCGGGAGAGCAACAAAAGCTTTTAGATTTTTTTTAAATTTCTTTTTCTAATTCTTTTAGATCAAATAAAAAAAATTCTTTTTTTTTATTAAATCATACTTGGATAAACCCCATTTAATCAATTTTGTAAAAATTATAATTGTCTCTAATAAATAGTTAAAACAATAACATTTAAATATAAGTTCTTGTTTGTTTTTTCATCTTATACTATTATAGAGTAGCAAAAAGGTGAAAAAATGAGAAAAATAATGATTTTATTGATAAGTTTGATTATTTGTGCAGGCAATGCATTAGCGTACACAATTGACGGTGATCTATCTGACTGGGGAGTTGATTTAATTTCAGCTTTTTCTGGGTCAGATTCAGCATGGCACCCGGCTCAATCAAGTGTTGATTTCAGTATTGAGGACAATATCCATCCAGACAACACAGGATGCGACTGGACAGGATACTGCGCAAGAGGATATCATACTCAAACTGAGCCTAAAACAAATGGTTATCTGGAGCCTGCAGGCGGAGAAGCATCAGATATTGAAGCTTTGTATTTTGATGATGATTCTTCAAAAGCATATTTTGCAATTGTTATTTCAATGCCAGACTCCGGATATACAGATCCTTGGGGAAGGCATTATGATCCCGGAGATTTAGCAATTGATCTTGATAATGACGGAACAACCGGTGAACACGGATATGAATACGGAATAAAAACAACAGGTGCTGACAAAGGGCAGGTTTGTTTTATGCCTGAGTGGTCACTGCCGCAATCAGGAATCGGCCTTCCTGACAATGCACCCTCAACAATGAGCTGCAGCAGAGACGATTCAGTTGTTATGGGAACAGCAGATGTATCCTATGTTGATACCGGTATTTCAGATAACGGGTTTTCAAATTATGTGATTGAGGTTTCAGTTGACAGAACATTTATCGGAAATCCAAGAGCATCGGAACTAAGTGAACTACACACCACATTGACCTGCGGAAATGACCTTGTTGAAATAAATGATTTTGAGTGGGATTATGATGTTCCTGAGTTTTCAACAATAGGTGCGGTTTTAGTTTTAGCAGCTGCAGTAATTTATATCAAAAGGAGGAGAAAATAATGAAAAAGCTTTTTTATTTTTTAATAACCTTAATTATGATAGCGGGAGTTTCAGCAAAAGATTTTTCCTGTTATGCAGATAGTGTTGATACATACAAACCGGGCTTAAACAATAAAGGAGGCTCAATAAGTCCGGACAGGTCGGATTCAGGCAGGGCATTGGGTATTCCCGAAGAGACAGACTCACTCAATTTTGCAAGTCTTGGTTTTTCAGGTGAATTGATACTTAAATTTGATTCAGCTATACTTGATAAGCCTGGCTTTGATTTTAAGGTAGTTGAAACTAGTTACGGCAGTCCTTCATGCAGTGCTTATCCGGAAAAAGTTCATGTGTACGCATCTTTTGACAAAATTTCATGGAAAGATTTCGGAGTAAAATGCTTAGATTCAGAATTTGATCTTGATGGTCTTGATAAAGCATATTATCTTAAATTAGTTGACGCAACAGACCCTGATCATTTTTCAGGAACAGTTGATGCATATGATGTGGATGGTGTGATTGCTTATTCATGTGAAAAGATTCCTGACAATGTACCTGAGTTTAGTGCAATAGGAATGGTTTTGGCTGCATTGGGAAGTTTGTTGCTTTTTGTATTTAAAAGAAAATAGATTAATCAAAAAAATGAGCAAAAGGATTTATTTTTTTTCAGATATACAAGGTAATTTGACTGCACTACAAGCTGTCCTGCCATCATCCGGAACAGCATATTGTTTAGGCGATATTGACAGATATGGACATTTTCCGATTTTATGATATTCGAGAAGTTGAAAAAAAATACAAGGAACTTATTGCAAAAGACAGTAATCCTTTTCCGAATGGTGAAGGGCAAAGTAATAATATCGGGTATCTCATAAAAAGAATGACCTCCTCACCGACCTAAAGGTCGGAGTTTCCGGTTAGCAGCTGGATAGACCATGGTGTTCTTCTTGATTTTCGATATATTTTGTTATAGAATCTAAGTCATTGTATCCCACTGTTATGGCACATGATCCTGCTGACCCAAATTGGCCTCTTGGGTACCTAAGCCTTACATGTTCTCTGTTTCTAAATATCAAGTATGCTGATCTTCCTTTTAGAAGCATTCTTGCCTTCGAATCAGTCATATTATTAGGTAAGGTAGCGACCATGTGACCATGATCAGGCAAAACTTTGAGAATATGGATTTTGATATTGTTTTCTGTTGCCGCTTTTCTTATTGAAGCAGCAACAAGATTTTTAAGCTCTTCTCTCTTCATCATGTTATAGCGGTACTTTGTGCACCATTCGAAGTGCCAATAATTGATGCCGATTTTGTGGGAATAATGTTTCAAAATTGTTTCCATTTTTCGTCCTCCACGGACGAAAGCTCACGCTAATTTGAATATGGTGATTTTTTGCGCTGTTTCGGCCGCAAAATATATTGCGGCGAAGCCGCAATTTATTTTTTTCTAGAGAATTTGATAGAAATTCGCCCTAAAAGGGCGGGGATTTAAACCCATATCAAAATTTGCTGAAGGCAAATTTTGATGTTAAGAACCGGAAATTTAAAATCAGGAATTTTTTTACCATTCTACAATAAACACACAAGCGTAAGATTTAAATATAAAGAACATTTTAATTTTTCTTAGCACAAAAAAAGAGCATAATTCGGGAAGTAATAAATAAATTATAGGAATATATGATACGCCGATTTAAAAAAACAGACGGGGGTATGTAAATGAAAAAATTAATATTGAGTATTTTAGTTATAATAGCAGCTACAACAGTATTTGCAGGTTCAGCAACATTTAACAGTGACTGGGGAGACTGCAATCCTGCGGGAAATTACGGAGGATGGGACAAGGAAAGTGCATGTTATGTTGCATGGGATCCTGTAGACGGGGCATGTCCTGAATCTACAAGAGACGCAACATTTGTTGTAGGAGATCCATCAGGGGATACAGATTATGTCCAGATTGTTATAGAACATCTGGATGGTATTGCCGGAACAGCAGACAATTTTGAGATTCTTGATGAAAATGACAATGTTGTATGTGCATACACAGCTGACGAAGGCAGCAATCCGGAAACATGGTACACATTATTTTGCGATGTAAGCTTTTCAGGAGAGCAGACATGGACACTGCATCCTACTGCAGATTCACCATGGAACCAGTGCGGAACATACGGACAGGTTGCAATAACTTCAATTGAATTCAATGATGAAGACAATTATGTTCCTGAGTTCAGTGTGCTCAGCGCAGCTGCAGTCCTGGGAGTGATTGGTCTGTTTGTATTCTTCAAAAGAAAAGAATAAATTTTTTTATTTTTTTATTAAAAAAAGATGTGTCATAATCATAGTTATCATTATTTATTAAGGAGGAGGAAAATATGAAAAAAATAATATCTGTTTTAATGTTTATAATTTTAACAATAGCAGTAAATGCTGAGACTGTTACCTTAGATGCAGCAAGCGGACCCGGGACAGGGTTTGATGATCAGTTCATATATGAATATGATTATAACGGAGCATCAGTAACTGTGGAATTTGTTGCATCATCAGATAATTTCCGGGCACATGTGACAGCTTCAGGCTTAAAGCCTTCATTTACATACCAGATGAAGTTTGAAGGACATGGTTCATTATCTGCTTACTCTGATACAAATGAACTTCTAGGACTGAACGGAAGATGGTGGGATAGCGGAAACCAAAATGATGCGTATTATTGGGCAAATAAAGACACAAGCAATATTATCGGTTATTTGGTGTTTGATTATTTTACAACTGACTCAGATGGTAATTTTGAAGGAGAAATCAAAGCTGATGCAAGCTATCATGTGTTGTATTGTGATGATGATCTTTCCGGAAACGGGGATCTTTATCAGATCTCAGATGAAACCGCATATGATGGTAAAACATTAAAATGTGATGAGACAACAGCTGCTTTATGTCCTTCTGCAAGTGTTTTCGGCCAGATCGAAAGGCCTTCTTTTTCAGAACTTCCAGAAGGAACATATGAAAATGTGATTCTGGTATTAAATGAAGAATCATTTCATGTCAGCTGCGGAACATGGACAACAGCAATGACAAAAGAGATTGACTTTGAGATTGATTACACTCAAACTTGCGGAAACGGAATCCTGGAAACTGAACTCGGTGAAGAATGCGATGACGGAAACAATGCAAATGGGGACGGATGTTCAGAAGATTGCAATGTGGAAACTAACAAAGATTCTATTAAAACAGATGAACAATTTAACGGCTATGTTGACTACCAGGATTGCGGAGAAGACTTTTCAGGCACGTTGTATGCTCACGGTTTAGAAACTTCCCACAGGTATCAGTTAAAGATTGAAGGAAAGCCGACTTGCCTGCATGGGTCTGATGGGAATGACTGGTCAAATGAGCAGCTAGGTCTTCAGGGAAGATTCTGGTGCAAGCAGGATTGTCCATGCACTGTAAGTTCAACCTGGGGCGGTTGTAATATTGATAGTGTAATGAGTTATGAAGATGCAAGAGAGTATTATCTGGATCATAAGGATGATCCTGGATTTTGCGCAGTAGGATATCTTTTGTTTGACTGCGGTACAAGCGACAGTGAAGGGAATCTGGAAAAAAGCCTATCAATTGATGCTGCTTATGAAACATGCAGCAGTGTAATCGGAAGCGCAGAACTTCCTGAAGGAGATTATGAAGTAAGCTTCCTGCTTGGAGAAGACTTTTCACCCTGGGGAACATTAGGTCCTCAGTATCTTGATTTTACTATCGGAACATGCGGTGCTGGAGATATTCCTGAATTTTCAACAATCGGAGCAGCACTGGTTTTGGCAGCAGTCGGAGTATTTGTTGTCTTAAAAAGGAAAAAATAATTTTTTTACTTTTTATTCTTAGTAGAAAAAATTTATCTGATTAATTCAAGAAGACTTTTATATAAGCTGTTTATTTCAAATTTCAAAAAGAGAGTGATATTTTAATAAAGGTGAAATTATGAAAAAAATATTGATTTTATTGATTTTATGTGTTTTTACAGTATCTACAATGAATGTTTTAGCTGAAAGCGAATGTCCCTGCTATGACGGAGATCCATGCACATCTGATATTTGTTTGCAGCAGCCTTTTTCTGATGATATATGTATTTATCCGCCAAAATGTGATGATGGCAGTAAATGTACAATTGATACTTGTAATTCAGAAAACGGAGAATGCACAAATACACCAATAAACTGCGATGATGGAAATATCTGTACAATAGATTCCTGCAATCCTGATACAGGAGAATGTGTTAATGAACAAGTAGATTGTGATGATGAAAATATCTGTACAATAGATTCCTGCAGTCCAAATACAGGAAATTGCATTAATGAACACATAAATTGTGATGATGAAAATCCATATACAACAGATTCCTGTGATCTTGATACTGGGGAATGCATTTATGAATGCCCTCATAATTGTGATGACGGAGATTCCTGTACTATAGACACATGTGGAGATCAATCCTGTATTCACAGCTCAAAATGTGATGATTCAAATGCCTGTACTACAGATTCATGTGATTCTCTTACAGGAGATTGTTCTAATGAAATAGCAGTTTTTTGCGATGACAATGATTTTACAACTTTTGACTATTGTGACCCGGTAACTGGAGAATGTGTTTATGATGAAATAGGATGTTTTAGTCCTCTTGATTGTCCTGCAGTAAGTGGTCAGTGCAAGATTAGAACCTGTTTAAATAATAAATGTGGCATATCTAATCTCCATGGAACTAATTGTGATGATGGTAATTCCTGCACAGGTCCTGATAAATGTGATACCGGAGAATGTAAAGGAGAAAATCTTCCTTATGGAACTAGTTGCGGACAAAATCATTATTGTCTTAATGGAATGTGTGTTGAAAAAGGGGATTGTTCTGATCAGGAGGATGCATGTACTCAGTGTAATTTTATTGCTATGTCTAATCAGGGGAACCCGATATGCAACTGCCATGATCTTGATTGTGACGATAACAATCCATGTACAATTGAAATATGCGATCAGGATACCGGTTGTGTTTATGAAGATAAATGTGATGACGGAAATTTAGCTACTGAAGATTCCTGTGATCCTGAGGATGGTACCTGCAGTCATTTTTTTACAGGAAATTGTGATGATGGTAATTCCTGCACTACTGATGATTGGATTCCTCAAGTTTCACCAGGTATAGGTGGTTATTGTATTAATGTTGATATTGACTGCGATGATAATGATCCATGTACTCAAAATACTTGTGATCCTGAAATTGGATGTGTTTATCCTCCAAAAAATTGTAATGACGGCAAACCGTACACAGAGGACTTATGTGATTCCGGCACATGCATAAATGAACTAATTACATGCGATGATGAGAATCCATGTACAGAAGACATATGGGATGAAGAAAATCACATCTGCAGAAATATTGCGTATGATTGCGGAGAGGGATTTATGTGTAATGCAAACACCGGGGAATGTGAAAAAGAGTCAAACGGGACCGAAGGGGAAATACCCGAATTCACTACAATTGCAGCTGTTGGTCTGTTAATGTTTGCAGGAGTATTTGTTGTCTTAAAAAGGAAAAAATAATTTTTTACTTTTAATATCAGAAGAAAAAATCTTATTCAAAATTCTTTAAACAATTTAAAACAAACAATATCTTCATACATGACTTTTTTTTTGGCTCGTTTTTTGTCTTTTCTGCAATAATCATGTAAAGAAACGGATCCAGGAAATGCAGCTTCTTATTTTTATTTAGAACTATTATATTTTTATTTGTTTAAAAAAATAATTTATCTTTAATACAAACATCATCTCAAGAGATTCTAAATACGAAGATACTGTAAGATGAGATTTCATTTCTGAATCTTTTGTTAAAGAATCCCAGCTGAGTTTGTTAGGTTGTTTTCTTATCAACGAAGAAAGGATTTGAAGTGTGATTTTTTCGCTTTTTCCAATCGGGAGCATATCTCCAATAATTCAACTATAATAAGTATCTTTTAGCCAGGGAATCTTGTCAAATTCATTAATTACTATGGGAAAACCTCCGGTGCAAATATATTTATTCAAAAGAGAGAGTAATCTGTAATTATAAATTTTAAAATTAAGATAATTTTTTAATTAAGTTTAAATATAAGTTGTTTCTAACAAGTAATAAAAGAGGGGGGATTTACAGTAACTGTTTTTATAGTGAATTTAACATGTTAGTAGGAAGGAGGAAAAAACCATGAAAAAGACCTTAATTTTAAGTTTAATAACAATTTTATTAGCAGTCGGTGTAATTTCAGGGCCAGCAGCAATACTACCGCCGCCAACCTGTCCCGGTTGTGCTGGAGCAGACTGTAATCAGCCATGCGGGTATGAATGGGGTTCAGATTTACAGGGGGAACCTTTAGAATGTCCAGCAGACTGCCATTGCTGGTATTTCACTGATGCTACAGGTGCCTATGTTCCTGTAGAGGATCCTGAGACAGGAAAAGAATGGGAAGGCTGGTGTTATCATGAACCAGACCCGGATGTTCCTGAGTTTACAGGCATCGGATTGGGAATTGCAGCTGCTGGTCTGATTGGATATATCGCAATCAGAAAAAAGTTAAATAACTAATTTTTTTTATTTTTATCTTTCTTAATTGTCCGGTTCTGTCCAGTTCTTCTGATATTGCTGAAAATATTATTAATATAAATAAGTTGTAGATAAGGAGAATATTAGAGAAAATGAGAAAATAGTAAT
>WJJD01000040.1 GCA_014729915.1 Candidatus Woesearchaeota archaeon
AAAGTTACAAGAAAATTGGCATGGGAAAACATAAATATTTTTGAGGCTATCTCAACAATGACTGAACTTATTTTTATTATTAAGAAGAGCGAATCCATCCGGGGCTACAAGGCTCTGATGGGATTGATTGACGAAGGGTGAGTTATTAGGCTGAAATCTCTGCTTCGTATCTTTCTCTTCTCTTTATTCTTCTCAGAACATGTTTTGGCATGTGAAATTGAGATCTGAATTCTTCAAAATTATCAACAATTTTGTCGACATAGTGATTAACTCTGGTCAAATTAAACTTTAGATGGGAATCATTTGTTATTGGAACAGGTACTCCTTCATTTTCAAACCAATAAAGTTCATTTTCTTTGTTTTCGTAGCATTTTTCTAATTCATTCAGACTAAATTTAAGCTGTCTTAGAATTTGATAATTTTCCTGAAGATAAGAAAAATTCAATTCTTCTCCGAATAATGAAGTTTTTTCAGGGGAAAAAACATGTTCTTTAATCTCTTCAAACCCTTCTGAAACACTTTTGTATGCTTGATGAACAATATTCCTGAAAGTAGGTTCACCAAGAAATTCAGCATATCCTTTTATCAGACCTAAATTATGTCCTGTTCTGTCGATATAGTATGTGTTTAAAAAAAAATATTCCTCAGAGGTAAGCTCTAATAACCTGTCAACCCATTCATATTTCGGAGGTTCATCTCCTGGAATTCTTGACGGATTATCAATGTTTGCATAAAATAGGGAACTTTTGATAATGTCTTCAACAGTATCTGAAGTTAGTCTATAACCTGACGTGCCAAAAAAAGATTTTAATCTTTCTACCTTCTCTGCTAATTTATTTTTATATATTTTTGGATCGGTAAAAGAAGATTCTAATTCTTGACAAATATTATCTAATTCTCTTCTAATCAGAACTCTTTTCCTTTTATGATCTCTTCCATCAAATCTTGCAATAAAAGCTAGTCTTCCAACATTTATTGCATTCAATAAGATCTCTCCTAAATTTTTAGTCATCAGAATAGTCAATCACAGGTTGTTTATAAATATTACTATTTTTGTCACTTATTAGAAACAACTAAATGATCTGAAGAAAAAAGTTTCCAAACAATGTAAAATAGATAAAATTTATTATAAGAAAGCTAAGATAAACAACAGCAAAGCCAGGCTTGTCTTTTCCTAATATATGGATAGCTCCTGAAAAAAACACATCAAAAATCAATAATATCGTTCCAAGTGTAATGATGTTAAAATTCAGGAACAAGGCAAGAATATTATATAACAGCATCTGCAGGATCCAGGTAAAAGAGAAATGAGAAAGTCTTCCTGAAAAAACCTCAGGTAAAAAATTCGGAAATAGGATAAAAAATACAGTATAGCTGAATCCATATGTTTTTGTGATTATAATGCTGAAAAAAAATACAGGCTCAAATGCTGCAGGGAGGTTTGATACCATCCTGATGTATTTTAAAATGCCGGCAGTAAAACAAAGCAAGAAGAAAATGAATTTTTCCCTGAAAAACAGGAAAAATATGGCTCCGAAAGCCAAATAGACCAGGATTTTTTTGCTGAATATCTCTTTTCTCATAAGATTATTTTGTGACTTAAACTATAAATACTTTTTTGTTTTCAATATTGAAAATAATATTTATTTTATTTACTCTGTAGTGATAAAAAATAGAAAGATTTAAATATCTGTAATACGTTTTATTACTGCATAATGTCAAAAATTAGGTTGAGTGTTTCAATCGAGGAAAAGACATGGTTGAAGTTAGTTGAAAATCTTAGGAAAAAAAGAAAATACAGGAACAGAAGCCACTTTGTAGAAGAAGCAATCCTGAAGATGATTGAGGTGAGTGATGATGGCTGATGATAAGGATTTTAATAGAAAAAATAGAATTGAGCCTATTTTGGTTGATAATCCTTTTGAACCTTTTTCTTTGAGAGATATAGAACCTCCTGATTTAGAACCTCCTGATTTAGAACCTATTGCTAGAAGATGGGGAATAGATCCCGATAGGTTAACAGAAACATTGAGAGAATTAGATCTTGGTAGTTCAGGAAGAGATCCTTTTGAATATTACCTGAGAGAAGAACCCGTTGGTTTTGATTTTGGAGGAAATGGAGGAAGTCATAGAGCTGGATATGGACCAGATTATGATCCTAATTTAAATCCTAAGAGAATTCATGACTTATTAAAAGAAAAAGAAAAAAAATTAAAAAATGAATTGATTGAAAATATAATTTATAACTTGGATAAAGAAAAAAATAATCTAAAAAATGAAATATCTTTTTTTAATATCATAGAAAATATTTTCAAATATAATATATACAATGATTTTAGACTTAATCCTATTCCTGAATTAATTGGTGAAGGATCCAGATCAATATGGCAAAATTATCGTCCACAGCAGTTTGATCCTGATAATGAAGCCTTTTTGTTTGTCAATGATTTTAAAGCTGTAAATTCTGCTTTAATTACAGGAGGAATCATTCGATTCAGCAGAGCGAACATACATGATTCACAAATTCCAGATAGAGATTTTCTTGACTTAGAAGCAGTTGTTCAGGGATTTAATCAAACTCACAATAAAAGATATGTAATTGGAGAAGAGGTTAACCCTTCTGAATTTGGATACGGGCTTTATCGTGCTTTAGTAAAAGCAAAAAATAGAGCTTCAGATTTTTTAAGTCCAATTGGTGTAGCATCTGCTGGCTCAGCTCAGCTTGATTCAAAAATAGCTGCTATAATAAATGATACTACAAGTAGCTCACCAATGCATGATATGATAAGATTTGCACTTGAAACTATTGGTGAGGAATTTTATATTGATGATTTTCCTGAAGAAAATATTGATGAGATGCAAGAGTTTTATTCAGGTTTAATCCAAAGCGCTGTTTATAGGCTTGGGAATCTTAAACAATTAATGAATAAGTATCGTAATAACTCTGAATATAATTATTTAACTCAAAGGCAAGAAAGACTTGAAGAATTAATTATTTTATTGAATAGAGTTGTATATCATCTTGATGATACTGAAACAAGAGTTGATTATGTCATGTGCCAGGCAGCAAAACCCGAAACATATGACAGGGTAGTTTCGGGTATTCTGAAAAACGACCAAAACTCATATAAATGAAATCACCCCTTATAAGCTAAGGGGTGATTAGGTACAAATCTATCTGAGGTGACAGAATATGTACCTAAAAAAAATAAAAGAGTTGTTGTTTATATCAATTTCT
>WJJD01000041.1 GCA_014729915.1 Candidatus Woesearchaeota archaeon
CATCTGTTATAAGATCAACCTCAACTGTAGGATTTCCCCTTGAATCTAATATCTCTCTTGCTTTAATATCAATAATTTTTCCCATCATATCACCAATAGAAAAGTAAAGGCTGATTAAATATATAGTTTATGGATTTGTGGTGTTGTCCAGAATAGTCCAATATAAAATTTTTCGTATACTAATTAGTAAAGTATAAGAGGAAAGAAAAAAGCAACGGGATTGTTTAAAAACATTAGGCAAGCAGTGTTTAGTCTAATGAGAAAAATGCAAAATGTCGGACTGAATAATCATTTTTAGAGTAAATAGAATAAACTATATAAAATCATCCAAATTACAAAAAATCTTATTGGGGCCGTAGTGTAGACCTAACAGGCACAACTTGGACCGGCGGGTCAGCTTTTGACTGCCGGAAGCAAACTATCACTCTACCCTGGGGCAAATCCCCAGCCAATGGTTGTACCTTGGTTTCCAGAGCGGTAGTAACCCGTGTTCAAATCACGGCGGCCCCACTTTTTTTATTTTGAGTTAATAATTTTCTCTAGTTTATCAGAAAAAAATATGATAACAAAAATTCCTATTAATCCTGAAATAATCTGAGTATAATCATTTAAAACAGAACCAATGAGAGTAAAAACTCCAAAGATAGAAAATAAAAAAAAATTAAGCTGTTTTTTTAATTTAAATATTTCTGAAATATATTTTAATCCTTTAATCTTTTTCGGAGTTTTTGTAGCCAAATAAATCTGATGTATAAACGGGAAACAAAATAGGACAAACAGGAGAGACTCATCATTCATGAATTTTAATGTAATAAACGGGATTAAATTAAGAATAGAAAATAAAATTATGTAGCCTATAAAGGAAAAGGTTGAAAAAACAAAAGATAAAAATCCAACAAGAAATGATGTAAAATATTTTTCCACTGCATTCAGTTTTTCCCATTTTTTATCTCCTTTTTGTAAAACAAAAAACCTGAAGTACTATCCAATTATACCACTGAAAAATGAAATTAAAATAATTAGAAATAACCCCTCAATTTTTGCATTTTCCAGATATCTTAAGAGTATGTTTTCGCCGAACATATTGCACTTTTACAACTATTCCCCTGCAAAACTAACCAACGACCTTACATCATAGTCTTTTAGCTTGTCTCTTCCATGGAGATCAGGAAGCTCTACCACAAACAAAATAGCTGCAACGTTTCCACCTGCTTTCTCAACCAGCTCACAGGCTGCTCTCATAGATCCGCCGGTTGCAATCAAATCGTCAATCAAAAGAACCTTGTCACCTTCTTCAATGGAATTTGTGTGAATCTCAATCTTGTCTTTTCCGTATTCAAGATCATATTCCTGTGAGATTGTCTTTCCGGGAAGCTTCCCCTTCTTTCTAATGAGAACAAATCCTTTTTTTAATTTTAATGCTAAAGGAGTTCCGAATATGAATCCCCTGCTTTCTATTCCCGCAATCTTATCTATGTCATATTTTTCAGCTATTGTGAAGAGTCTTTTTATTGTTTCTTCAAATGCATCATAATCTTCAATCAGTGTTGTTATGTCCCGAAACATTATCCCGGGTTTTGGAAAATCCGGTATTGTCCTTATCTTTTCTTTTAAATCCATTGTTTATCAACCTCATCGATTAATTGTTTTCTAAAACGTAAACATTAAACTGGGTATATATAATTTACGTTTGATGCTTTAGGACACTAAGGGATTGTAAAAAAATAAATATGAATATAAAATAGAGTAGTTATGTTTTTACAACTCCTATTCTACTTTTTCAATGATGAAAAATTGATGTTAAAAAACCAACTTCCTTACAATTTTGGATTTTTGTATGCAAAAATCCATAAATATAAAAACAAGCAACCATAAAAAATTTATATGATAAATCAAATTATACTAATATTAAGGTTAATGTTTGCACAGGTGAAGTCATTGTCAGAGATACCCGGAGTTGTCTGGAGCATTGTAGGAGTGATTGTTGCAGTTGTCTCTTTTTTTACAATAAGAAATACAGAAAAACCATTTATTTTTTATCTTACTCTTGTTCTTGGTATAGGTATGCTCATCTATGGAATCTATAAAATCTTTAATATGAGGAAGAGCACAGAGAAAAGATTAGACAAAAAGATGAGGGAAAGAAGACAGAGACCTTATACTCCAAGAGAACCTCACAATGCGCAAAGGACATCTGGTCCATTTGGACAAAACACCAATATTCATTCACAAACTACAAACCAGGCTTCTTATCAGAACCAACATATACATGGATATGCACAGACCTCACAGCAGAAAAGAGGACAAAATACAAAACATGTCCATCAGCAGTCGCAAAGAAATCCTAATCATAAGAATACACATACTGCACAGGGAAATAAATTCTGTCCTAACTGCAAAAATCCTGTTCATGGACATCACAGATTCTGTGCAAACTGCGGTCAAAGATTAATTTAAAGATCAATTATTTTTCCTTCTCTTCCAACATTGATAACTTTTGTATCACCGATCTTTTCTTCAATACCTTCAGCTTCATGAACATGGCTGCAGAGCAAAAAATCAGGTTTAAAATTGTCAATTGCCTTCTTTACTCCTTTGCTTCCTGGGAAAATGTTCGATAATTTTTCCATTTTTGAATCAGAAGGATGGACATGTGTGACCATGATTTTTTTCCTTAAAGATTTGACCTTATCATGACCCTTTTTTAATAAGTTAAAAATTTCATCTTCGTCTAATTGGAATACTCCTATGTTAGCACCGCCAGCCCCGAAAAAACCAATGTCCCCAACTTTAATCGAATAACCATGCAGATTTGTAACTCCATAAAGATCAGCAAGAAAATCAGCTGTTGCAACAGTCTCATGATTTCCAGGAATTAACACTACTTTTTGTTTCCTTTTAACAAACGGGCCTATTAAATTATCAGTACTTTGCTCTGCATATGTTAAATCTCCGCAAAGAACAACCAGATCAACTTTTTTTTTTTTAGCTTTTTTTGCCAGCCTTTCTGCAAGGTTCATATCCCCGTGAATGTCTCCTGAAGCAAGAATTTTCATTTATATCACCTTTTGATTATTTCTATTTCTTCTTTATCAAGTCTCACTATTGTTGAAGGAGTATCATCTTTTTCTCCTTCATAAATCATAAAATCTATTTTTTTTTTAATTTTTGGATTTAAATCCTGTTTAGATGTCATATAGGGTTTTCCTGTCTTATTGACTGATGTTGTTATAATAGGAATATTTATAAAAGAAATCAATTCATTCATCCAGTGATCAGGAATTCTCACACCAAGGGTGTCCTTATCTAAATTAACAATCGGAGAAATACATTTTTTATCAATTAATTTTGCAATTAAAGTAAATTTTCCTGGAAGTTTACGAAGCCAGTTTTCATGTTCTGTAATATCGCAGTTTGTTCTAATCCAGCTCTTTGAAGGTGCAAAAACTGAAAACGGCTGGTTTGGTCTTGTTTTTATTTTTCTGACTTTATCCACAGCTTTGCTGTTTGTGGCATCAGCTCCAAGACCATATACTGTGTCAGTAGGATAAACAAAGACAGCTCCATTTTTAATCTCATGCGAGATCTTAAATTTATTAATAAATGCATCTTCTTTGCTATATATTTTCATAAAACTAAGAATAATTTGAAGATATATAAGTTTAATTAATGATTTTCGATGTCTTTTTACAAGCATTTTTTATCTGCATTTTTTTCAGAAAATTTTAAAAACAGGATGAAATTTCAAATGACATGACCCTCCCTAGCTCAGCGGCTAGAGCGTTCGGCTGTAGATAAACTCACTGTTTGACAAAGCTTATTGCTTATGAATGAAAAACAGACAGCTAACTGAGACCGAAAGGTCCCCGGTTCGAAGCAGAATCATTGATTTTGAGAAAGTCTGGGGGGAGGGATTTTTTTATGATTAATGTTTTTTTATTCTGTAAATCACATCAACCCAATTTGAAGTCTAAATCAAATTTAAATATTAGCTTTATTTTATCTGAGTAAT
Organism: Candidatus Woesearchaeota archaeon; assembly: GCA_014729915.1. Classification (GTDB taxonomy): domain Archaea; phylum Nanobdellota; class Nanobdellia; order Woesearchaeales; family GW2011-AR15; genus WJJD01. The sequence continues at coordinate 4,013 of WJJD01000041.1, forward strand.
AATAAAAAAACTATAAGAGAGGATTAAAAATGAAAAAAGGCGTATTTTTAATATTATTGATATTATTAGTAGCAAACTCATGCAAAACGCCTGACCAACAGGCAGGTGGGAATGCAAATGAGCGTATAATCCAGAACTTTGAGGATTGTGCTGCTGCAGGAAATCCGGTGTTGGAAAGCTATCCAAAACAATGCATAGCAGATTCAGGAGAATTATTTATAGAAGAAAATACGGATAAAAAAACTGTATGCCTAAGTTTTGGAGGAATCTGGATTGCAACTGCAGAAGAATGCGAGAAAATCACGAAACAGAATTGTGATAAGATGAACGGAAACTACAATTCCTGCGCATCTGCCTGCAGAAATGATCCTGATACACAGATATGTACAAAGCAATGTATTCAGGTTTGTTCATTTTCAGGACAAGAAAAGCATTTTTGTTCTCCGTCCCAAAAACAGGCGAGTGTTTGTACAATGGAGTACTTGCCTGTCTGCGGTGACAATAAAAAAACATATCCGAATGGCTGCAGTGCCTGTGCTAGCAATGAAATAGATTATTTTATTCCTGGTAATTGTTTTGAGGGTTCGATTGGGGGACAGACAGATGAAAAAGGATGCCTTTCTGCAGCAGGATATTCCTGGGATAAGAAAATAGGTGCATGCACCAGAGAATGGGAGCTTGATGAAACCCAGAAAAGAGCAGCAGAAATAGCAGTTGAACCATTGAGCTACAAAACAACAGTTACAAAAGTCCAGACACTGAGATGTCCGGGCTGCTTTATTGTGGAGCTTCAGAGAAATGACAACCGGATGTCATCACGAATAGATATAATAGGATGGAAAATAAAGAAAAAAGAAATGAGTGCTGAAGAATGCATCTCGCTTGGAGGCAGGACAGTAAATATAGTGAAGGATCGGTCATGCGAACATGGAGAAGAATCTGTTGGAGAAGTTATTGGCTTTATCTCACCAACTGTCTGCTGTGTTCCCTGCTTTGGTTTGAATGGTAATTGTAAATCTTAATTTTTTATTTCAATCCACTATGTGATTTTTTTAAGGTCAGCATGATGCTTATGTAGATAAAGAAAAATTAGAATTCAAAACTTTCCACTATTCAAGAAACAGTGGCAACTTTTGAATAATGTTAGCAGAGCGAAGATTTTTCTTGTTAAAAAATATAAAAAAACTTTAAATATTATATCGCATCTAATGCAGAAATTCTTACCAATAACAAACTTGAAGCGTTTTTCTGTGATATTCTAAAACAATTCAAGAAAAAAAGATAATCTATAACCGCAATATTTATAAACAAATGGCTTTTTGTATAAGATATAGATTTCTGAGAGGTTAATACTATGGACGATAAAAAACTAATGAAAACTGGTACAACTACAGTAGGTCTGGTTGCAAAAGATGCAATTGTTCTTGCAGCAGACAAGAGAGCAACGGCTGGCAATTTTATTGCTGACAAAAAAACAGAAAAGATCGTAAAGATCAATGATTATCTTGCATTGACAACTGCAGGATCTGTGTCTGATATCCAGATGATAACTAAACTTATTAGAGCAGAACTTGCACTAAAGGATATTAGGACAGACAGAGAAGCATCTGTTAAGGAAGCATCTAATCTTCTTGCCGGAATAGTTTACGGGAATATCAGAAGATTATCAATGATTCCGAGTGTTGTGCACTTTCTTATTGCAGGAAAAGATGATTCAGGAAATTACATCTTTGATATCTATCCGGATGGTTCTGTAACTAAAATTGAAAAATTTGTTGCTTCAGGATCTGGAAGCATGTTTGCTTATGGTATATTTGAAGCACAATACAATAAAGATATTTCACAGGATCAGGCAGTTGAATTGGCTGTAAAAGCAGTAAATTCAGCAATGCAGCGGGACTCTGCTTCAGGAGATGGGATTGATGTTGCTGTTGTCTCATCACAAGGTGTTAAAAAATTAATGACAAAACAAGTGGAAAAAACATTAAAAAATTCTTAAATTTTTTATTAAAAAAAATGGAAAGGGGAATTCTATGGTTAAAATTCTAGATGAAATACTAAAATATCTGCCTGAAGAAAAGATCAGTGATGCTGGTTTTGAGGGTGCAAATATAGTTTTATACACTAAAGACAAAGACTTTTTTCTCAATAATGAGAGGACTATTAAAAAAATAGTCAATAAGATAAAAAAGAGAATAGAACTAAGACCTGATCCAAGTGTCTGCCTTGATATGGAGCTTACAAAAAAAGAGATTAACAAGATAATAACTAAGGAAGCTAATATTGACAACATAATTTTTGATCCACAGAGATCAATTGTTATAATTGAGGCTGAAAAGCCCGGGCTTGCTATCGGAAAAGGCGGCTCAAACCTAAAAAATATCAGAAAAAAGACCTTGTGGATACCTATTATTAAAAGAAAACCTGCATTAAGATCTGAGCTTATTGAAAATATCAGGGCTGTTCTTTATAAAAACTCTGACTACCGTAGAAAATTCTTAAATAAGGTCGGTGAAAAGATTTATTCTGGATGGTCAAGCTCAAAAAAGGAAGAATGGATAAGAGTTTCATTCTTAGGAGGAGCAAGACAGGTCGGAAGAAGCTCAATTTTTTTACAGACTCCTGAATCAAAAGTTTTGATTGACTGCGGTATTGATATTGCTTCAGAAGACCATGCTTATCCTTATCTTGAGGCTCCTGAATTTAATATTAAAGAGCTTGATGCAGTGATAATCTCTCATTCACATCTTGATCATTCAGGATTTTTGCCTTATCTTTTCAAATACGGATACAAAGGTCCTGTTTATTGCACCTCTCCAACAAGAGATGTCATGTCTTTATTGCAGCTGGATGTTGTAAAGATAGCTAGAGCTGAAGGAAAAGAGCCGATTTATACAAGTGAAGAGATTAAAGAGATGGTAAAGCATACCATAACTCTTGATTTTGAAGAAGTTACTGATATAACACCGGATGTAAGAATCACTCTTTATAATGCAGGACACATTTTAGGCAGTTCTATGGTTCATCTTCATATTGGAAACGGTCTTCATAATATCCTATATACAGGTGATATGAAATTTACAAAATCTGTTCTTTTAAGTCCGGCTTCAACAAAATTTCCGAGGTTAGAGACTTTGATGATGGAGTCAACCTATGGAGGAAAGGATAATACACTGCCTTCTAAAAGGGAAACTAATAATTATCTTAAGACTGTGATTGTTGATACTATTAAGAGAAAAGGCAAAGTTCTTTTACCAGTGCTTGGTTCAGGAAGAGCACAGGACATAATTGTTTTAATTGAAGAACTCTACAGAAAAAAACATATCGGAAGAGATATTAGTGTTTATATTGATGGTATGGTCTGGGATATCACAGCAATTCACACAGCTTATCCTGAATTTTTAAATTCAAGGATTCGAAACCAGATTTTTCATAAGGACAACAATCCTTTCTTAGCTGAAATATTTAAAAGAGTAGGTTCATCAAAAGAGAGAAAACAGGTAATTGAAGAGACAAAACCCTGCGTTATCCTTGCTACATCAGGAATGCTTGTGGGAGGACCTTCTGTTGAGTATCTTAAGAATCTTGGGGACGGTAAAAGAAATTCTCTTGTTTTTACCTGCTATCAGGGCCAGGGGTCTTTGGGGAGAAGAATACAGAGAGGACAGCGTGACCTCACTTTCAGAAAAGGGCAAAAACAGGAGATTATGGAGCTTAAGATGGAAGTTCATAAGCTTGAGATGTCTGATCATGCTGACAGGAGGGAGTTAGTAAACTTTGTATCAAGGCTGAATCCAAGACCAAGAAAGATCATTATAAATCACGGAGAAAATTCCAGATGCCTTGATTTAGCAAGTTCTCTTCATAAGATGATGAGAGTTGAAACTCAATGCCCGAGAAATCTTGATGCAGTGAGAATTATTTAAAAATTTTTTTTGTTAAATATATACTTTCTATTATTTTTGTACTTCTCATTCCCATTGCCAGCCAGTTCCTGGACCAACTTCAACCCATTGTATTTTATACTCATCATTTTCATCGATATTCCCATCACCATTTTCATCATCATGTGTTGTGCCGACAGCTGCCATGTCAGTTCCGCTGCCAGTTGCCTTAAATGCAGAAACACCCATCCGGAAAGATGGAAAATCAATGCCTTTTTCAGGATCATCTGCTTTTGTCAATGGAGTTCCATCATCCTTAAGTGGTCTATTAGGTGCATAGGGACCAGCTCCTATTACTTCCATTCTTGATGTGTTTGTCACTTCAAGACCTAAGCTGAGTGGAGCCTTATACACTTTTGCTGTTCCACTAGCGTCTTGTTTAATCCAATATTGATCTACTGTTGGACCAGATCCTTCCCATCTCCAACCAGTTCCTCCTGATGCAGAAGATCCTGTAATCGCAACCCATTGAATCTGGTATTCATCGTTTTCATCGATATTGCCGTCACCATTTTCATCATGATGCGTTGTACCGACAGCAGCCATGTAAGTTCCATAACCTGTTTTTTTAAATGCTGCAACACCTATTCTTGGTGCAGGATTTACAAAGTTGGAATCAGCTGTGTCTGCTATCTTAGTCATTCTAGAAGTGCTTGTCACTCCAAGACCTAAACTAAGTGGAGCTTTATACAATTTTGCTATTCCACTTGCATCTTGTGTGATCCAATATTGATCCACTCTTGGACCTCCAATGTCTATTGCAATTTTTCCCGGAGTGCCTCCTTTTGAGATTATTTTTTCTTTCAACGTATTTTCAAAATGGAATAATTCAGGATAACAAAATCCAGGAGCAGAAAATGGATTATGCATCATGCAGTCTTCACCAGTCTTCGAAGGTCTAAATTTATTTGAACCAAAACAATTCTGATAGCAGCCTAAACCTCCAATACAACTGGTTTCAGGAATTATACTAACTTTTCCTTCTTTTGGAATACATCTAGTTTGAAAATAAGAATTATCAATATAATCATTACTAATAAATTCATTCCCCCATTCATCAGTTTCAGACATCCATATACACTCTTCTCTGAGTCTTTTACCGTCTTTGTCACATTTACAATCTTTTTCAGTCTGTTGATTAAGACAATAATTAATGTCAAATGGTTCATCATCTTTCCTTGTTTGACTTTGATAAACTTCATTTTTATATGTAACAATGTCTTTCACTTCTCCATTGCACCATTCTTCACATCCATTATCTCTTGATGGAGAGTTGCATATAGGTCCAATACGATTGGGATTCCCAATTGTAGCCATAGGGTATGTATCATCCAAATCTCCTAAAGCATGTCCTAATTCGTGAACAATAATCTCTGGAGGATTATTTTTATTTGAAAGGGTTATTATTGTTATTGTGTTGTCTGCATATGCAAAAGTTAATTCATCATATTTTACAATCAAAATTCCAACATCATGGTCAAGATTAATAGGACAATATTCTAAAATATTTAGCATTTCTTGCAAGTTTTCTTGAAAGTTTTCATTTGAAAAGAAAATTTCATCTCCCTCTTTTTCAACACAATCTCCAACTTTTTCATCCCATTCATAAATTTTTGAAGGATATGATCTTTCATCAAGAAATATTTCGCCAGGAATTGGAGTATTAATCCAATATGCATTGAAATTTGCTTTGTAAGTTTTTAATGGGTCAAAAGCAAAAATTCCTCTATTAGTTCCATCTAAATCAAGAAATGAATATATAAGTTCAAAAAATTCGTCTTTATGTGATTTATCTTCAAAATTATAAAAACTTCCCATAAAAACTAAATTAATAGATCTTCTGGGATCTCTTCCAGCAAATTCAGGAAGCTGAATACAGTGTTCTGTCTGCTGGTATGTTTTGGGTTTTAATGCTGCAAAAGTGCTAAAATGATTTGTCTCGCCAATAATTTCTTTTGAAGAAGTGTCAACAGATTTGGTTATATCTTCCCATTTGTTTTTTTCTTCATTATAATAACCAATCCTTAGCTTGGTTTCATCATAACTTCCAATATTCATATCTGCATAACTTATTCTGATTTCTATTGCTTTATCAAAATAGATTCCATCTGGAGAAAGGTCATACACAATCTCTCCAAGAACCTCATTAAAAGAAGAGTCTCTGTTCTCTAATTTTAATTTGATATTATCAACCATTACAGGTTCAACTAGAATGGTTTTTGGAACCTTTACAATCTCTTTAAATCCATCTGGAGTTTCAAAGATTTCATCAACAAATATTATGTGATCTTTGTCTTGTATCTTTGTGTCTTCAGGAATAATCAGTAAAATATTTTCATCGCTTGATCTAAGCCTAATCTCTTTTTTTGTTATTCCATTTTCATCTTGAACTACATCTGAGGTTTCTGATAAATGCAAATTATAATTAAATTCAGATAATTCAGCTTCAGCATCCTGAACATTTATAGTTATTGGATAATCAATATTAGCAATTAATGATTCATCAAAAATAGTGATCTTTGCGTTTGGGCCCCCTCCCCTAATTGTATTGGTTCCAATATCCTCAAATAATTTCCAGTTAACACAGGAGTCAAGCTCTTTATTAATATAAATTTCAATATCTTTTTCTGTGTTTGAAATCCCATATGTCTCAATTGCTTTGTCAACTTTTTGTTCAACACATATATTAATAGTTCTTTCTAATCTTTGTTTCTTTGTTGATAGTCCTATGGAATCATCAATCTTATTTTCAATTACTGCTTTTTTAGAATTAGAATTCATGTAAATAAAAACTGATATTGATAAAATAATAATCAATCCAATAATAATAAACAATGATATCTGTGATTTTTTCATTTGTAACAATTCAATATGTAACTGATTATTTCTAGTTAACTATTTAATGTTTTTGTTTTACATTCCTTATTTTATCTCAAAATCGTATTCACCATACCTGTTTATATGGTTTGTAATAATTGGGCTCATTTCCCGGATATCACTCTTTTTAACCTTCTCTTTGTTCTTCTTCATCAGGTTTTCAATTTAAAAGTATTTAACAAAATAAGAAAAGATAGTCCATATACCTATGTTCTTATTTCACTACTTTTTAATACTAAAAAACAAAACATTTATATATATGTAACCACTTTATAGTGTTAAAAAATGGCAACATTAAAACTTCGATACCCGTTCATATTTTTATCCGCCTTTTTAATAGGTGTAATTTCAACTCTTCTAATAATTGAATCAATTGATTATGAACAAGAGGAATATTCGATGACTACATTTACTTCTTATGTTGTAGGAGAGAATTCAAGAATAAAAGAAGAGCCTCAGGAAAGCAGGGAAGAGAAAAAAGGAAGCAATCTGATGAAAATACTTGGTCTATCAAATGAAGAAAGACCATCTCCATATGACTGGATAAAGCAGGATCAGATACATGTCGGTAATAAAAATATTGTGATTGATCTTGAGAATGCTGAATGGGCTGAATTTACAGATACTAACTCAATGGATCCTGTTATTGATGAATCAGCTCATGCAATAGAGATTGTTCCTGAGAAACCAAGTGATGTACATATTGGTGACATTGTTTCTTATAAATCTTCTTTTACAGACGGAACTATCATCCACAGGGTTGTAAGGATTGGCTTTGATAAAAAAGGTTGGTATGCTGTCTTTAAGGGAGATAATAATCCCAGAGAAGATCCTGAGAAAGTACGTTTCAGCCAGATAAGAAGGATTCTTGTTGCGATAATCTATTAATAAAAAATTGAATGAAAAAATCAATTTTTTATGTATATGCTTCTGTTTGGACAATGTTTTCTTAAGAGTGCGTGTTGCGTGTAGGGGTTAAAGATTTATTGTGGATTTTTATTTTAAATTAATTCAATCTCTTTTTCAAAAATTCTTACTTTTTTTGAATCATCAACAACACCGATAACTTCTGCTTTATATCCGTATTTTTCTTCAAATCCTTCTAAAAAATCTGAATTTCGTGCGATTATCATAAATCCTATTCCCATGTTGAATGTTGAAAACATCTCTTTTCCAGAAATACTTCCATATTTCTGAATAACATCAAATATTTTTGGGATTTTAAGTAATTTTTTTATTTTGTATCCAACTTCAGGATTCATCCTCAATAGTTTGTTGTAAGCTGAACCTGTCATATGTACAAGACCAGAAATGACTTCAGGATGCTCGTCTAAAATTTCAAGTATAGGTTTTACATATATCCTTGTGGGTGTCAAAAGGATTTCTCCGAGTTTTTTTGAATTAAAAATTTCTTCATCAATATTATGTTCAGACAATAAAACTTTTCTTACCAGGCTGAATCCGTTTGAATGAATTCCTGTGCTTTCTAACCCTATTATCTTATCTCCTGTTTTTATTTTTTTTCCTGAAATAATATTTTGTTTTTCAGCAATTCCTGTACAAAAACCAGAGAGATCATATTCATCTTTTTTATAAAAGTCAGGCATCTGTGCAGTCTCTCCCCCGATAAGGGAACATTGCGCCTGCCTGCAACCTTTGATAATTCCTTTTATTATTTCTCTTACTACATGCTGCTTAAGTTTTCCTGTGGCAATATAATCCATGAAAAACAATGGTTTTGCTCCTCTCCTTATAATATCATTAGCACACATTGCAACAAGATCAATTCCGATGGTGTCATGCTTATCCATCAAAAACGCGATCTTTAATTTTGTTCCAACTCCGTCTGTTCCTGATACAAGAACAGGATTTTTATAGCCTGAAGGTATCTGATACATTGCTCCAAGGCCTTCTTTGTCATGCAAAACGTTCTTTGAATAGGTCTCTTTTATCATATGCTTGATTAGTTTCTGGTTTTTGTCAGCAGCATCAATATCCACGCCAGCTTTTTTGTATGTGAATTTTTTTTCTTTCATTTTGTTCATAATATCTTTTCAGACTAATAATTAAATAATTTACAGTAATAAACTTGATTTCATATCCATATCATATGTCCAGCAAGTCCTCATAAAATTCTTATATCTTTCAGGATCAATTTCTTTTGCTTTATCTAAATATTTCAAATAATCCTGATTTCCCATGAAATAAACAAGTTGGGCAGTAATTGCTAAATTATCAAAATTTTCATGAAAATCAATAGATTTTTCCAGATATTTCAATGCCATTGTTTCATTCTTGTTAAAAAAATGTATTCCTAATAAATAATATGCTTCCCAATGTTCAGGCCATTTCTGAATAATTTCTTTGATCACTTTTAATGCTTCCTTCTTTTTATTAATCACCTGCAAAGAGCCAGCTTTTGTAAGCAGCGCATTCCTGTTCTCTGGATCAATTTCAAGAATCTTATCACTAATTTTGATTGCTTTTTTATTATCATTATTTTGAATTTTTGCAATATTTGCTTGGTTTATTAGAGACTGAATTTCCTCTGATTTCTGCAGTGTATTATTTTTTATATCAAAAAAATCATCTGCCTGATCATCTGTCTTTGCATCTGTTTTTTTATTTGAAAGCATAATTGCTGTCCCGTCTCCATCCAAATCAGAAAAACATCTGTTGCAGCTATTAACACAGGAAAAAGACATCATTGAAATCAATTCCATTGGGAAAAATCTCTTTTCTTCATCAACATCGTAGTTTTCAAGTTTTTTTTCAAAATATTCTTCAATATCCGCAGAATCAAGTCTGTTTTGGCTTCTTAAATAATCTATGAATTCATTTGTGATTTTTTCTGCTTTTTCTTCATTTACACCGCTGTCTTTTAGCAGACCTGAAACTTCATCAAACACAACATCAGCTTTTTTATATTTTTTCATTTCTGTCCAGTGTACCCGCACATACCCATTCTTGGTGAATTAACAACAGGTAGAAGCATATATTCATCACATTTATGAGTTTTAATACAATCTTTGCATAAAAACCCCCCCTGGTCCCACATGCATTCAGTGCATATTTTTAATGCCTGTTTTTCACAATAATCACATTTAATTTCTAAAGGGTTGTTTCTTGTAAGAATTTCTATATTCTTAAGATTGCCATATCGTTGAGAAACACATTCAAGTTCAAGATAAGTAGTTGTTCCAAAATCATACTCATGAGAAAATTTTTTTCCAGGAGAAATCACTTCATCTAATTTTTTATTCATGGATTTATTTCTGAATTCTTCCTGAGGATATGATGAATATGACTGTTCATCTATTTTAAATGCACTCAAATGACCACAGCATTCAAGCCAATGTTTTCTTAAAAAACTATCAACATCTCCTAATGTTTTTGCTGCAGGGATTTCAAAATAAACAAAATATTGACCAATGCATGCCCTTAAAAGAAAGATTTTTGATTTATTAACTTGTTTTTCATTAGCTTGTTTTCTTTTCCTGCATGATTTTATGTGCCGCATCATGCCCCTTGATGATATTTCTTTTTTACAAAATTTACATACACCAACAGATTTCATTTTATTTGCACCCGATTTTAATTTAAGTTTCTTTTAATTTGCAATAAATTTTATTTTTCACAAACAATTTTTTTCACAATACTCTACAATATTTTTAAATATTTTTAGGCCTTGCCCGTATTTAGGAACGGGTTTATTTTTTTCTTTGAGTTTTCTTTTTATTCTTGTCCATTGGGGATGGTTTTCAAACATTAAATTTGCTTCAGGATGGGGCATCATGCCAAATATTCTTCCTGTCTCATCACACAGCCCTGCAATTGCATTTACTGCACCGTTTGGATTAAAAGGATATTTATCAGTGGGTGCATTTGTTTCAGGGTGAGCATATTGAGAAAAAAAATGGTTATTTTCAATTATTCTCTCAAGGACCTGATCATTTTCTGTTATGAGTTTTCCCTCACCATGTCTAACTGGAACTTCAATATAGTCAATCCCTTTTACTGCAATACAGTTTGATTTATTATTAAATTTTAATTTAACCCACCTGTCCTCGTATCTTCCGGAATTATTTAATGTAAGCGTGCAGTTCTGCTCTTCATAATTCTTATCAAAGCCAGGAAGGATTCCAAGTTTGATTAAAACCTGAAAACCATTGCACACACCAAAAACAACTCTTTTTTTTTTTAGAACAAATTCTTTTATCAGGTCAATGAATCTTTTTCCATTGATTTTTTTAAATCTTAACAGGTTTGCAATAGCTTTCCCGCTTCCAAGATCATCTCCATAAGAAAAACCTCCAATGATCATCAAGACATGATAGTCAAATAGATCAACATTTCCCAAAATAAGGTCTCTTATATCAACAATGTCTGTATCAGCTCCTGCAAGATCAAATGCCTTTTGTGATTCATATTCACAGTTAAAACCAAGTCCGGTTGGTATGAGTGCCTTTACTTTTTTCATTGTTTCAAACTATTTTAACAACATTGATTCGATGAAACTTTACAAAGCAAAATAATATATTTTTTTTTAAATCCATCAGTGTCATTATTGTTAAAAATTTTATGTTTTTATAAAATTATCCGGTTATCTTAATTTTTTTATCAACATATTTATCAATCCCTTTGTTATAACTACAATCAAATACTTATAAAAAATTGTACCGCAGGTATAATTTTTTATTAATTATCTTCTTGACTTTATTTCATATGTTTTTCTTGCTGTTATCTCAACCAGATAGATAATAAGAGCAGCTGCAATAAATATCCATGAAACATCTGTATTAAGCTGCACTTCTGTTTTTGTGTCTGTCTTTAAAATCTGTGCTGCCTCTTTTCCGTCAGAAAATAATTTTCCTCCTGATATCTCAAGTATTTTTTCTAATTCCGGATTGAATCCGAGATTTTCATATTCCTGATTATAATTAACTGCAATAGTCATGTTAATAAGATATGAAAACCCCTGTTTTTCAGGATAATAATATGCTTTAAATACATTATCTTCTTCTTCAAAAAAATCAATTTCAGTATTTTCAGGCGGGTTTTTTGCTTTATAGATTATTGATGAGCTTGTATTCACATGAAATTCAGGAAAATTTACAATTGTTTCAAGCTTTCTTTCAGGGCTTTCTATCAGCCAATTCATGGTCCTTATTAAAAATGCTGAGTTTTGTTTTGTGTAAAGCGAAGATGCCCAGATATCAGGGTTGGTTGACAATGCTGCGATTCTTCCAAGACCGTATCTTGAGACTGTCAGGATAGGATCTCCCTGCATTGTTGTTGCAAGAAGCCGGGCATTTGATTTCGGATAGACAGAATTAAAACCAAGAAGTTCTAGTTCAGGTTCTATCTTATTTGTTATGAAATGATTTGTGTCATAGATGAAAAGTTCTCTTTTGTCTTCTGCAGGAATATTTTCCATGTCCCCGAAAAATATGTTTAACCTGTTTGATTGATCTGTCTGAAAATATCTGCCATTACCTTCTCTTGCTACATTTTTTAAAAATTCTATGTCTGCGTCCTGTCCCACACCGATAATATATGTCTTAATCCCTTCATCAACAATGCTTCTTATATTCATCAATGTATTTTTCTGATCATAAGCACCTATATTTCCGTCTGTTATCAGGATAAGATTCTTGCTTCCTCTTTCAAGTTTAAGCATATCCCTTGCGAGAATAATACCCTCATGAATATTGCTTATACCCTTGATTTTAATCTTTGAGATTTTGTCTGTTAATTCTACTTTTTTTGGCTGTAGTTTTGACAACTTAGAAATAATAAATGGGCCATCTCCGGACATATCAGTAAATAATTCAATGACACCGACATTGCTGTCTCCTGCAATTGTATTGACAACGTCAATTGAGAGTGCTTTTTGTATGTCAATAAATTGTACATTTTCTGATTCGATTTTTCCTGAGCCGGATACACCTGAATCAATACCTATCACTATATTTACAACATCTTTTTTCTTTTTTGGAGTGCCTATGCCCACCGGAAGGAGGCTGCTTAATACAGACTGATTGTAATTTCCATAATCAAAGGAATTTCTTCCGCCTATAACAAACAGTCCGTTTCCCTCTGCAACAAACTCTTCTAAGGATTCAACTTCATCTTCAGAAATATCATCTCCAGAAATATCATTTAATATCACTGTATAATACCTGTCTAAATTATCAGGTATAGATTCTTTTTTAGATAAAATATAATACTCTGAGACCAGGTCAGACAAGGATGTGTCTTGTGATGTTACAAGCAGTATTTCCGGTTTTTGAGCAACTGAAACTGTTTTATAAAAAATGTTATTTTTCTTAAATAAGTCTTTTTTACTTATCTGTGCTTTTAATCTATGTACTCCTTGTGAAAAACTTAGATTTGTTTTTATTTTTGCTTTATTGGTCTTTTTTTCAAAAATAAGTTTATCATCAACAATAAACCTTAAATTGACATCCCCTTCATGATTTACCCTGTTAATAGTAATAATGTATTCATTTTCTACATTGGAAATGACTTTATCAGGTCCCTCTATTAAAATTGACGTATCTTTTTTTTCAGGTAAAATGTTTATAGCATGTATTGCTGAATTCATGTCAGCAGCAATAAGTGATACATCTTCAAGAGATGCTCCCGAATTTGAATACCCGTCTGAATATAGGATTAAATCTTTTTCCGGTTCAAGGTTTTTTAATATTTCTGTTCCAAGATTAGTAATCTCTCCTGTATTAATTATCATTTTTTTAACAAATATATTATTTTTTTCAATTTCTCCTTTAAAATGAGATATGTCACTATCAAATAATTTCATTGATGAGGAATTGTCAATTAATATTGTTACTTTTGGATTCTGATCTGTTGTCTTATATCTTATTACAACAGGATATGCTAATGAAACGATTAGAAGACCTATTATAATTGATTTTGAGATTAACAGAAAAAATCTGTAAAATTTTCTTGACTGGATATTATAGCTTTTATAGAATCTTTTATATATCAAAAGAAAGAAAACTATTATCAGAGGAATCATTAATAACAGATTTTCTGGTTTTTCTATGACAAAATTAGATATCCTTATCATCACAGGTCCCCTCTCTTTTTGATATAATATATCTCAAACAACATAACTATCAATCCTAAAAAAATAAATAAGGGGTTCAATAAAATTTGCTGGTTGATTTTTGTTTTTTTAAAATCTGTTTTTATGGATTCTGAATCTTTAATTTCTGGCGATATTCCTGACTCTACTGTATTTAGAAGATTTACTGCATAGATATTTTCACTGTGTTCATAAAAACCTGTTTTTTCAGGTTTTATGTATTTATCAGTTTTGATTATCTCTCCTGATTTTATGTTATTTATGTCTTTTTGTGTGTTAACCTGAGTTAATAATTTTAAAGTTTCATACCAAAAAATTGGATAATCAGTTGAAAGCCTGAAAGGATTGGTTTGATCAAATATTCCGTAAAAAATAATTTTTCCTTTGTTAAAGGAAGAATATGTTACTACAGGAATTCCTGTTAAAGTTTCTGCAATTACTGTTGTATCATTTTTTATCAGTTCTGCTTTATAAAATCTTTCTGAATTTGCAAAGTTTATATCCTGAAATTTTGGTAAGGCGCTCGTTGATATTATAGGTGAATTTGTTTTTGTTATTTCTCCTAATTTTAAAGGTAAAAGTCCTTTAAAATTGATCATCATATTTTCCTGTGCTGCAATTATCAATGAATTTTTATTATTAGTGTTTTCTAGTATCTGGTCAATGACTCCTGAAATAACATCTTTGTAGGAAACACTGTCCAGAATTATAACATCATGATTAATTTTCGGAATAATGGGGGGTTCGGCAATTTCTGTTTCAATAAAATCAATTGATGTTACAGCTTTCTGAAGAGATGTGTCTTTGTTATTTGTTATTATCAATACTTTTTTTTTCTGCTTTTCAGGCTGATATAAATAAAGCGTGTTATCAACTGAAAAATCGTCTTTTGCATCAATAGTGATTTCATTTTTTCCCTGTTTTAACTCAACATTTATGGTGTTTACTCTTTTTGGGCCTATTTTGATTTTTTTACCGGATATCTCTGTTTCCATTGAAAAATTATTATAATTTTTAATAAATACTTTTGCTTGATTATTGTTTGTAAGTTCATAATCAATTATACCGATGTTGTTTTTTTTTGTTGCTGTGTTTACCAGAAAAACTTCATATCCTTTTGTTTCAAGAATTTCTTTTGCTGTAAGTATATTTCTGTTATTTGTGTCAATCAGATCGGATGCAACCATAATTTTGGTTTTTTCAGATTCTGCTATGTCTGCTGCCATCATCATAGCATCCCAGATATTAGATAGTGTGTCTCTTGCTTCAAGACTCCTTAAAATTCTTTTTGTATTAAGCTTGCCTTTCTTATCTGCAGCCAGGTATGGAGTATCTTTTATAAGAATGACTGAGTTGATCTTTCCAAGATTTTTATTACAGATCTCTATTCCTTTTTCAAATCTTGTTTTTGATACTTCAATTGTTTTTGAGCTCGCTGATGCATCTATTACACAAACTACTTCATTATTTTCAACAGGAAGTTTAAGATAAATAAATATACCAACAAGAGCTGCACATAAACACAATATAGAAAGCAGCTGGATTACAAATAACCAGTCTTTTACAAACCTTGAAAAAAATGATGCAAATGATTTTTTTTTCTTTGATTTTTCAACAAATATCAAAGAGGGTATGACTTTTTTATAAGGTTTTGGTTTCAGAAAATAAAGTAATATCAGCAGTAGGCCAGATATTAAGGATATTAGAGCAAGTGGATTTGATACTCCGATTATTTGGCCCGCGATTTCCATTACTTTTTTTAAAAAGAAAACGGTTTATATAAATTATTATTTTTAATCAGTTTAACTGATTAAAAATAATCGGTGCGGGGATGTGATCTGGGAAAAATTAAGTGTTGAATATTTTTTTGTTAAAATTCAACAAACCTTTAACAGAATAAACATTAAATTACCCTTTTATTATGTAGTTCCCTTGCTACTGACTCATTTACTTTAACTATTTTCTCTTTTGCCTGAAGGATCCGGAAGTCATAGTCAAGCACATAATATGTCTTGTTTTCAGAGTATCTCTTTACAATGGGAATTCCCTTCATTGTAATGTTTGAGATGTATTTTTTTACCATCTCCTGAGTTAAACCCAGAAGCCTTGAGATCTCTTCTGCATCAATAAGATCTCCGTTTTTTGCATACAACAGAAGAAATATTTCCTGCTCCCTGTAGCTAAGCTTGAGATTGTTAAAAATCTCTTTATTTATGGATTTTCCCTGAATCTGGGACATAAACATACAGACTTCATCTAATTTTTCATTTAGTTTTTCGATCTTGTTTTCAAGCTGAAGAATGTATTCATAGTTTGCTGAGATTTCATTTGTGTTTTCATTAATAGCATCAAGGTGATCATTGAATTCTTCTTTTATTTTATCAAAACTTTCTTTGATATTTTCTATAAAAGAAAGCTTTTTATTTGTGCTGCTATTAAAAAATCTCATCCAGTTGCTAATGTAAATCACCCAATATTTAACTTCACAATTCTCATTTAAATAAATTTATATAATGCAATATACAAATCAATTCACATACTTTATGGATTTTTTAAAAAATCCATTTTTGTGTAAATGAGTTTAGTTTTAATGTACTGGTCTATAGAAATCATTATTAACTTTGGTATTTTTTTCTTTTGTACCTGGGAACGTTTTTCGTGATTGGCAAAAGTATGATGAATATGTATGAAACCGTAAAGTTTGACAAAAGGATTATCAGACTTACAAACAAGAAGCATCCTAAAGCATTATTAAACGTTTTGACTTTAGTGTTAAAAATAATTAGTGGCATATTTGGATTGTGAAAAAACAACTAATTAGAAAATGTTTCCCAATTATTCTTTCAAAATTTAATAGCATCTAAAACTTAAAAAAAATTTTTAAAAATTACTTTTGCTTTTTTCTGCATCCCAAGTCCAATAATAATTCCATAGGATATTGAAAAAATAAGAGCAGATGATCCTGCAATTAATTTTAAGATATCTTCATAAATAAGTGAATTCATGGAGAACTGATCAAGCGAAATCAAGACTGTAAAAAAAATAATCAACCATCTGATATAAAAACTAAAATTATATTTATTGATGTGAAGCTCTTTAATTTTTTTTGAGAAATATTCAGCAAGAAGCAGTCCTCCGAAAAGAATAAAGACTGCAAAATAGATATCCGGAACAACCAATAGCAAGTTCATCAGATATTGTCCAGGATAATAAAGATTAAGCTGTCTTGCGGATTCTCCTAAAAATATACAAATTGTCCACCAGAAAGAAAGATGTGTAATCACATAAGTAGGACTTGCGCCAAATAAGAAGTTGTTTAATTCATATTTTTCTAAAAGATTATCTAACTTAATGATATTTTTAAGAAAATTCCTGAAAAGAAAAGAATTAACACATGCAACAATATAACCGATCAAAAATATCAGGACTGCATTTATTAATCTTGAAAAAAGATCTAAAATTTCATATGAAAAGTTCATTTTTTAAGATGTATTGTCTGAGTCGGAAATGCAAATTCAATACCTTGTTTTTCAAATTCTTTTATCATCTTCAGGTTTATTTCCTGCTGCGTATCCATATAAACATTATATTCCCTGGAATCAAGATAATAGACAACCTCAAAATTCAAAGAAAAGTCTCCGAATTCATGAAAATGCACCCTGTCTATCTCTGCAATCCTGATATTATCAATAATTTTTTTTACTATTTTCCCAGCTTTTTTTAGTTTTTTTACAGGTGTGCCGTATTCCACACCAAAAGAAAAAGCTATCCTTCTCTTCTTCATCTTTTTGTAATTATGAATCCTTGTGCTGGTAAGCTCCTTATTTGATACAACAAGTTCCTGACCCTTTAGATGTTCGATTCTTGTTGTTTTTAATCCGATTTTTTTTACTGTGCCAAGGTCATCTCCAATAATAATAAAATCTCCTTCCTTGAATGGCTTGTCAAAATATATTGAAAATGAGCTGAAGATATCTTCCAGGATGTTTTGAAGTGCAAATGCAATTGCTATTCCTCCAATACCTAAGCCTGCAATCAATGATGTAACATCAACTCCGAAATTGGAAAGAAGCATCAATCCTGCAAATATCCAGGCAAGTCCCTGCAGAAGAAGATTAAGCACTGCCAAGAGAGATGTGTCTTCTCCCTGTCTTTTCCTGTGCCTTTTTTTAATCTCTTTTTTAATAAAAAAATCTATAATTTTTAATATGAATTTTACAACATAATAAACTATAAAGACTGTAACAATAATGTGTATAATTTTTTTTAATAATGCAGGAAGTGTTAAAAGTTTTGAGGAAATATAAAATGAGATAAACACAAACATTGTCCAGCTGATCTCTTCAATGTATTCCACAATAACATCATCTATATCATTTTTTGTTCTCTTTGCTAATGCTTTTATCCTGTGAAGAACATACAACTCAAATAATTTTAATATGATGAAAACTGAAAAAAATGTTGCTAAAGCTACCAAGATCTCTGTTCCTGTATTGTTATAGATTTCAAAAGATAAAATGTTTTCTAATATCATCAAATATCATCAATTATGTTATAATGTATAAGTCCTTCAAGTATTCCAGAAACATAGTACCCATTTAAATTTTTTTTGCCTTTTGCAATATAAATTTTATCTTTAATCTCTTTTTCTTTTGCTATCTCAATGACTTTATCTTTTATATCTTGTATTGCGTTTCTTACAACAATTGCTCTGTAGCCGCAGGTTAATGGAAGGATATCATTTCCACTGTCACCTGAGTATATAACCTCCTTTTTTACAAATCCAAGTTTTTCTCTGAGGTATTCAAGCGCATCAATCTTTGTTGCAATTCTCGGAAGAATATCAATTAAACCTATATCATGAGTTTCATCAATACTGTAAATGACAACTGCATCCTTGCATACTTCTCCAATTCTTTTTTCAACTTCTTTTAGTATATCATAACCGATTGCAGTATCATCTATGTAATAGCTCA
>WJJD01000004.1 GCA_014729915.1 Candidatus Woesearchaeota archaeon
TTGTTTTTTGATCGTATTATCAGATGATGCTTAAATTCAGCATGTTCAAATTCATATCTGTGTCTCCAGGCAAAAAGGTTGGTAAATGTTAATTCAGAGATTTTTGGTGGAAATTTTTCAAGATAGCCTGTTACAAGATCCCTATGCGTTAAAGAAAGATTGCTGAATTTCATCATAAATTCCCTCTTATTTTCTATTTTTGCTTATTTATCAAATCTTTGATTGATCTTTTTCCAGTCAACAATATTCCAAATTATCAATATAAGCTTCCTCTCTTGTTCTAATAATCAATGTAATAGGCATGCTCCCAGACATCTAATGACATCAGTATTTCAAACATCGGATATATATTAAGATTATGCTTTTCAATGTGCATTATCATAAGCCTGTCTGTTAATTTGCAGTAGGAGAGTACAGCCCAGCCAGATCCTTCAGCACTTTTTGCTGCATTAAAAAATTCTTGTTTAAACCTTTCATTTTTTCACCCCTTGGATTTTTACTCTGTAAAAATCCGCTAAACCAATAATTTTTCTATTTCTTTGATTGAATCCAGGATATAATCCGCTTCTCTTAACTGTTCTTTATTATGAGTAGTTGCAACAGCTGCAACTTTCATGCCTGCTCTTTTTGCTGCCTCTATTCCCCTTGGTGAGTCTTCAATAACAAGACTTTTTTTGTTATCTAGATTAAGTGCATCAATACACTCCTCAAATACTGATGGGTGCGGTTTGCTTTTTTTTATATCATCAGCAGTTGTTGCGCATTCAAAAATCCCGCCAAGCTCAAATCTTTTTATCACATTTTGAGCTTCTTTTTGAGTTGCTGATGTTGCAAGGATCAGCCTGTAGCCTGATTTTTTTAATTTTTCCAGAATTTCTTTTGTTTGTGGAAAAAGATCTGCATTTTCTGATATCTCTATGTTTGCTTTTTTCTTTTTTTCATAAGCCTTTGAAACATCAAATTCTCCGCCGTAATTTTCTTTTATATATTCAAATGACTTTCTAATGTCTCTTCCGTTAATCTCTTCAAACTTGTCTAGTGTAAAAGGGATATCCATCTCTTCAAATATCTCTTCATAAGTCTTTTTATGAAGAGGGATAGAATCAATTAATGTTCCGTCCATGTCAAATATCACAACGTCAATCTCTTTGTTTAATTTATTGACGCCCATCTCTGTTGCCTGTTTTTTTGTTATTCCGTGCAGCATTTTTTGGCTCAGATCCTTTTTTTTTGCGGGAACCTGAAGAGTCCCAAATGTCTTTTTTCTGGACTTATCTTTAAGACTTAATCTCTTTTCTGCCTGCCTGTAGATTTTTTCAAGTGCATCTCTTATGATGTTGTTCTCATCCCATCCCTCAGAAGATGCAATATATCTTCCTGCAGGTGTATGGACTCTTAATTTCACATGCAGTTTCCTTTTGTCCCTGAATGTTTCTCTGTGTTCGTCGATATAAATGTTGTATACTGCTCTTTTAAATAGATGCGGTGATTTTTCAGAAAACTCTGTAATCTTATCTCCGATTAATTTTTTATTAAGATTATCTATTTTAGAATTAATATTGATGTTTGGAGGGATTAATCCTTTTGCTTTTTGTGCAACCAATTCCATTATATCTTTTCTTGTTGCAATACCTGAAAGCCTGTTATGTTCATTAATCACTAATACACTATTTATCGAATGTGTTAGCATGCTGTCTACTGTTTTTTGTACAGAATTTTCTTTTTTTACAGTTACAAGTTGTTTAGTCATTATGTTTTCAACCGGATGATTATATCTTGGGTTTTTTTCATCCATTACATAACCAAAATTAGGACTTTCAACCTTTTTTAGTGCTTTTTTTGCTATATCATGAATTGTAACTAATCCGATCAGTGCCTTGTCAGAAACAATTGGTAGTCTGGAAATATCATTTTTTTTTAATGTATTAATAACAGCTGATATTTTTGAATCCGGTTCTGCTGTAATTGGGTTTTTTGTCATGTATTTTTCTATTTTTTCTTTTGAAAAATCATAATCATTTATTGATTTGAGAATATCATCATCATCAATTACACCAATCACTTTTTGGTCTTCAGTTATTGGTAAATCCGGTATGTTGCTTGAGATCATCAATCGCGCGCATTCAGGAATTGAAGTTTCTTTGTTTATTTTCGGGGCTGACATAATTATACCCCTTACTTTTGATTTTGAGGGATCTTTATGAAGAGATCTTTTCCTGATTATAGATCTCTGGTTCATCATCCCTAGGTAATTGTTGTTATCATCCAGAATTACAACTGTTTCAGATATCCCGCTCAAATCTGCCAGTGCTTTTGTTAATACTTGTTTCTCTTTTATTGTCCTAAAATCTGACTTCATAACATCTTTTGCTAGCTTCATTTTACACCTCCAATTAATTTTATTCAATGTATCTAAGCTTGCCTTCTTTTTCTAATCCTTTTTTTGAAATCTTAACCATTTATGCCACCTTTATTTTCTATTTATATGGTATCCATTAAAGGATGCCCATTTATAAATATTTTTGCCTGAAACTTCCTATAACGGAATCCTACAAAGGAAGCTAAGGAAAATCTTTTTATATTTTCAAAAAAACAATAACGATATGGTTGATGAGAAAAAAAGAAAACAGATACTCACTGCAATAAATGAAATCGGAGAAAACATAGCAACAATAAAAGAGATAGAAAAAAGGGTCCCATATGAAAGACACGCCCTTTCAAAGTATCTGCACCTTATGAAAAAAGAAGGCTATGTCAATTTTCAGTCAGTGGGCAAAGCAAAGGTCTGGTCAATAAATAAGGCCCCGTTAAAGACAATGCTAAATACCAGCCCTGAAAAAATGACATTTATTGAAAATCTTTTAATGAATTTGGTCACACATGTTCCGACAGGTATCATGATTATTGATTCCGACTTTAACATAGTTTTCATGAATGACTATCTGAAAAATATTTATGGAGATAAGACAAACAGCAAACTCTACAAGGCAATATTTGATTATAAAAACCCATTGAGGTTGAGAAAAATAATTGAGATATTTGACAAGCAGGCTGACAATGGGAAACTTTACAGGAAAGACAGGTATGAAAATATCTTAAGGATTAAGGCGAACAAATTCATATCACCCAATAATAAGATTACTGTCTTGTTAATTATCGAAGATGTAACTAATAGGACAAAAACCCGAAAAAGCTTAAGGACTACAAAAAGATATTTCAAGACTCTTATGAACAATACCAACAATGCAATAATTATGACTGATTTTAACAATGATATAATTGAGATAAATGAAGAAGGGATAAAGATGCTTGATTACAAGAGAAAAGCAGAAATTCTTGGAAAAAACATCATGGATTTTGTTAAAAAAGAAAAAGAGAAATCTTCTATAAAAAGTGTCGGCAAGACAACTGAAGATTATTCCTGCCTATGCACTTTTAAGAAGAAAAAGGGAGATATTTTCAAATCAGATATGAAAGTTGTTGTTGTCAGAAATAAAAAAGGAAATGCAAAAGGACTGATGTATATTTTCATGAAGACTATTTGTAATTGAGATTTATTATATAATTTTTGAAAAATTAATAGTTACCTCGTTGCCTTCTTTCTCAATTTCTTTATGTTTTCTACAAGATCAAGCTCTTTTATTAATTCCTTATACCTGTTTCGAATTGTTACTTCAGTTACACCACCGACTTCTGCAACCTCTCTTTGTGTCCTTTTTTCTCCGTTGATTAGTGCTGCAACGTATAATGATGCTGATGCTATTCCTGTAGGTCCTCTTCCTGAAGTGAGTTCTTCTCTTTGAGCTTTTTCAACTATTTCAATTGCTTTTGACTGTGTCTGCGGAGAAAGTTTAAGGGATGATGCGAATCTTGGAATATAGTCAATCGGGTTGCTTGGTAAAACATTGATATTTAATTCACGGGTTATGAACCTGTATGTTCTGCCCACTTCTTTTTTTTCAATGCCTGATGCCTCGCTCACTTCATCAAGTGTTCTTGGGACTTCATGCCTTCTGCACGCAGCGTACATTGCTCCAGCAACAACTGATTCCATGGAGCGTCCCCTTACAAGCCCTCTCTGGACAGCCATGGTATATATTCTTGCTGCTTCCTCTTCTACTGATTTTGGCAGTTTTAAAAATGAAGAAATCCTTTTTAATTCTGATAATGCAAGTTTTAAGTTCCTCTCGATTGCTGTTGAGATCCTGCTCTGCCATTTTCTCAGCCTGAAGAACTTATTTTTACTTTTATTAGTAAGCCTGTAAAGATCCGCTTTTCTTCCGACTGCAGTTCCAAGGCCCCGGTCAAACTGAGTATATGTAGAAGGTGCGCCAGTTCTTCTTTTTTTTTGGGCAGTCTCAGGATCAAATTCACGCCACTCCTGGCCAAAATCAATCATCTTGTCTTCAATGACAAGACCACAGTCCTTGCATATGACCTCTCCTTTTTCTTTATTAAAGAATAAATTTATTCCTCCGCACTCCGGACATTTCTTGATGCTCTGAGACTTCATTATATCATTCCTTTTTTAAAAAGAAAATTAAATCTGGGACATTTTTTATCAAAAGCAAGTTTAAACGACTATTTTTTATAAACTTCGATTGCTTTTTAAGTCTTTCGGGAAAGATAGAATGTGAATAGTATACCTTTTAATTATATCTTCAAAGCTCATTATCCAGGTTAAGGTTTTTTAAGAAAAACAGGCTTAGAAGAGAAGCTGTTCCTGCAAAAAAAAAGACTCCTGTGTATCCAAAAAAGATGAATGCCGGAAAGATCATTATCTGGCCAAAAGAGAATGCCATGTTTTTTTCTGCAATAAGGCTTGCAGTATCTGCCTTTTCTATCTCATTGAAAAATACTGTGTTCATCGGAACATTAAGCCCCTGGTAAAAAAGATTTGCCAGTACAATCAAAGGAAATATGAACAGGCTGCTTTGTGCAAGGATCAGACCAAACCATAAAATTCCTAAAATAAGATAGAGTACAAAAAGAATCTTTTTCTTATTCAGCTTATCTATGAGATATCCTGTTGTTGATGTTGCAATAAGATTTGCGACACCGAAAATCAGTCCGAATATCCCCACATAGAATTCCTCGGACATGATCTCAAATACAAGTAGACCGAGCAGGTAACCGCATATGCCAAAGCTCACCCCCCTGATCAAATTCAAAATCATTATCTTTCCAAGATCATTTCTGGACTGGGAAAACCAATTAAGCTTCTTTTT
Source organism: Candidatus Woesearchaeota archaeon (assembly GCA_014729915.1). GTDB lineage: Archaea > Nanobdellota > Nanobdellia > Woesearchaeales > GW2011-AR15 > WJJD01. The sequence goes on from WJJD01000004.1 coordinate 5,229, forward strand.
TATTTTAACATCGAGCCTTATAAAAAAGGACAATATCCCTCCTGCGATTAAGAGAAAAAAAGCAAAAACAAACATCAGGTTGTAGCTTATCTTTGAGATTAAAAAACCTCCTATAAACGGAGATAATATCACTGCAATCCATAATGCTGAATAGATGTCTCCCTGCTGCTTTCCTCTTTCTTTTGAAAATGTTGATTTCATTATGAAAACATCTATTGCAAGCCAGAAGGAATATATCACATAGCCTGATATGAATCCGATGATATTTAAGGAAAGAAATGAAAAATTCAGGGAATTGTAGTATACTGTGACCAGAGGCTCTACCAATCCTCTTGTTATCAAAAAGATATTCAGCCCGAATCTGTGAAGGAAGTAGTTTGAAAAAATATTGCTCGCAAACCCACCTAATGAATAAACCGTGAGAAATATCATGACCTGTGTCATTGAAAGCCCGTTTTTTAAAAAATAGATAGGAAGAAAAATTCCATAAAGGCTTGTACCCAGAGTAAAGAAAAAAAGGGTTATCTTCAGAATTAATCTGGTTTTTCTCATTCCTGTGATGGAGAAAGAAAGAATATTTAAAGCTTGTCAATTCTCTCTTTCAGGCTGCTTACTAATTCATCAAGCTTTACCATCTCTTCTTTTCCTGATTTCATATGCTTTAATTTTACAGAATCCTGTTTAAGCTCATTTTCTCCGATAAAAATCACATAAGGTATTCCCATGACATTTGCATAGTCAAGATTCTTGCTTATCCCTCTTTTCATCACATCAGTTTCTACATTTATTCCTGCCTTCCTTAATGTTTGGAGGATTTCCAGTGATTTTTCTTTTGTTCCGATAGGAATGATAAAAACCTGTGAAACTGATTTGGGAAATTCTTTTTGTCTTAATTTTACAGCTTCTGTAATCGGCTCAAGGCCAAAACTCAGTCCTGTTGCAGGAATCTCCCGGGTTTTTCCAAGAAAATTTCCGATGTATTCATCATATCTTCCTCCTCCGACAACACTTGATGTTATTTTTGAATCTTTTAAAAATGCCTCATATATCGGCCCTGTGTAGTAGCCAAGGCCCCTGGCAAGAGTATGGTTGAATTCATAGCTTTTAACTTTCAGAAAGTCAAGATATTCGAATAATTCTTCAAGTTCTTTAATTCCCTGTTTTCCTGTATCATTATCAATCAGTTTTTTTAGTTTATCAATTCGTGAATCTCTGGTTCCTTTTATGTTAAGGATCTTGTTTATCCTTTCTATTGCTTGTTTTTTTATGCCTTTCTCTTTCAGTTCAGTGTTGACTTCTTCTGCTCCAATCTTTTTTAATTTATCAATTGATATCATCGCCGAGTGCCTTTTCTCTTCTGAGACTCCTGAATATTCAAGTATCCCGTTCAGCAGTTTCCTGTTGGAAACCTCAATTGTTATTTCAAAATCCAGTTTATTAAAGACCTCTTTGACAATCGCTAGAACTTGAGCATCTGCAAGCATTGAATCGCTTCCGATGATATCAACATCGCACTGCCAGAATTCCCTCATCCTTCCGAGCTTTACAGGCCCGTCCCTGTACACCCTTCCTATCTCATATCTCTTGAACGGAAGCTTAATGTTCGGATTCATGGCAATAAACCTGCAAAGGCTCAATGTCAGTTCAAATCGCAGTCCCAGATCCCTTTCTCCCTGATCTTTAAAAGTAAATATCTCTTTGAATGCATCGGATTCTTCTCCTGCTGCAAACTTTGCTTTAAGATTATCCAATCTTTCAATAACAGGTGTCTCAAA
>WJJD01000042.1 GCA_014729915.1 Candidatus Woesearchaeota archaeon
GGTAGATGTAGTTTCAAAGAAATTATCCCTCATAAAAAGTGGGATGTGCTTGTGATGTTTGCTTATTCTATCCTCAGAAAATTCATTAAAACTAAACAAGCTATTAAATTAAAAATCAATACAATTGGTAAAGCAGTTGATTACTTCAGGGAAAAAATCAAGGTTAAATCTCTATTTATAAACCCCTAAAGTTAAGATTCAATAAGGGTCAATGAATATCCGGCAATCCAGGAATTAAGTTGCAAAAATAATTCTGAATGGATAGAATGTGAAGATATTAAGTTCGGTTTTAATATAACAAAAATCAGGGTAAACTGCACTTACTATGACCAGATTAAAAATGTTTCATTTCATCTTAAAAACATTCCTGATAATCTGATTCTGATAAATAAAAATGCAAGCTATTATAAAGACGGTTTCTGGTACTATAATACAACTCCTTTAACTGTCAATGATTCCGGTTATTTTAACCTGACATCTGTCTGTATTGTTGATAAGAACACGACAGATACACACTCTTTAAAATGGGAGATTCCCTGGGGAAGGCTTTCAGCAGAAATTTCAGCGGATTCCTATGTTAATAATATAGATTATTTTAATGTTATAAGCACAGTGAACTGCATTGGGGGAGAATGCCAGGATATCAAAGCATTTCTTGATCCCAAACCTAAAAAAAACAGAGTGATAATAAGATACAAAGACAAATTTGAAAAATTATGGAGCAATCATAGAAAAAATATTGCAGGCAGCAGAAAAAATACCGGACATAATAGCGGCATAAAAGTTATCGGGGATAAAAACACACCTCGAAAACCTGTGAAGGTTTTGGGTTCTTCCCTGAATAGATCTAAAAACAATTATCCGCCAATAGAAAATTCGGAATTTCCTATTAAAAACAATCCAGAGAGAATTGAAAAAGACTTGAGAGATATAACAATAATTCATAATATTTCATCAATAAATGAGATTGCAGCAGTGGTTGATGATATTGATGAACTTAAAAAAAATCCTGATATTAAGAGCATAAGAGAGGACAGGATCTTTAAAATTACTCTTCAAGAGAGCGTTCCTTTAGTAAAATCTGAGTCAACAGGAGATGTGAATGGCTCAGATCAGGCAGTCTGTGTTGTTGATACAGGTGTTGATTATACACATCCGGCACTCGGAGGATGCAGCCAGCAGGAATTTCTTGCAGGATCCTGCAGCAAGGTAATAGGAGGTTATGATTTTGTAAATAATGATCCTGATCCCATGGATGATCATAATCATGGAACCCATGTTGCGGGAATAATAGCTTCAGAAAATGACACATACGCAGGTGTTTCTCCCGGATCAAAGATTGTTGCGATGAAAGCATGCAATTCACACGGAAGCTGCTATGAATCAGATATAATCGCATCAATAGAATGGTGCATCCAGAACCGGTTTGCGTTAAACATCTCTGTTATCAGCATGAGCCTTGGAAGTGATGCAGTTTATGATGAGTACTGTAATGATGATTCAATGGCGGGCTCAGTAAACAGGGCAGTTCAGTTTAATCTGCCTGTCTTTATTGCATCAGGAAATTCAGAAACATCTTCAGGAATCTCCTCACCGGCATGCATACAAAATGCAATTTCTGTGGGCTCAACAACAAAACAGGATCATATCTCTGAATTTACAAACAAGGCATTTATCTTAGATGTCTTAGCACCGGGCCAGGAAATTGTCTCTGTAAAAAGAGGGGGTGGATTTTTTTCAAAGTCAGGTACTTCAATGGCAGCACCGCATGCAGCAGGATTTGCCGCACTTCTCATTGATTATTATAAGTCTGAAAAAAACAGGACTCTGTATTCTTATGAGATAAAGCATATGATAAGAGCTTTTGGATTTGATATATATGATCATGTTCTAGGAACATATTTTCCAAGAATCAATTTATCTTTTAATTTGCTTGATAAAGGGCTCGTACCTGTTAATGATACTGATTCAATTTTTTATACAATTGACAAGAACCCATATAATTCTTCAGATTACAGCTGTCTTGGCTCATTAAAACCCGGAGAGATCTGCATCCAGAACTGGACAATAAGAGCAACAGCCAACACTACTGAGACATATGAATTTTTCACATTCTATACTGATTTTTCAAACAGGTACAACAGGTCAGAAAAAATAAACATAACAGTTGACAATTCAGAGCCTGAAATCTCAATTAATGTCAATGGAACCGATCACAATAATCCCCTAAAAACAAATTCAACTCATGTTTATTATGAAATAACTGACAACTATAATATAAAAAATTTAACAATCTTTCTTGATAAAAATCAACTCTTTTCAAATGCATCAGTGAACCGGACTTTTTTTAATAACTCACAACAGATAAACATAACCCCGGGAAGGCATAATATAGAAATTCACTCATATGATTATTTTGATAATTTCAGGATCAAATCAATAGAATTCTTTTCTACAGGGATTGTAAATATTTCAAAGACAATAAGCAGGATAACATCAGAATTTACAAAAATTGATGTAAACATCTCAAATTCTGACAATATATCAAAAGTAAATCCTGGAGCAGAAAACATCTCTGAAAAAATATATGATATCAGGTTTAATTCCGCTGAGCTAAATTTTTCCATAAAAAACATAACCGGTGTGATGGTTTCATGGGAAAAGGATCTTAATATTAGCCTGAACCACTCGGATTTTGTTATCAATACAACAAAAGACATAATAAAATTTGTCTATATAGATGAGAAGAATTTTATCTCGGAAAACTCTACTTATTACGGAGAAGTTGAATTTGAAATTGACTCTGGAAAGCTTGTGTCAATCAATTACAAATCCTCTGATGCAAACCAGGATTTACAGATTTGTTCTGATAATACATTTAATAAAACAGAACTACCGTGTTATACACAAAACCAAAAGATTAGAGCATATGTTCCTCACTTTTCCTATGTTGCGGGAATCGCAGATGTAACAGGTCCAAAAATAAATTTTCTGTTTCCAAAAAACAATTCGATAATAAACTTAAGCACAGGAATTTATCTTAATATTTCAACAGATGAAACCTGTTTTTGCAATTACACTCTAAATAACATCTCTTATATTTTTTCAGATCAAAACACAACCTTTTTTTTTGATTCATTGATTTCTCAAAATCCATTTTTAAACGGAAATTTCTCAATAAATGTAAGCTGCAGGGATCTATATGGGAATATAAAATCTGATAAAATCAGGTTTTTTATAAATGATACCCGTCCTCCTGAGATAAATATAACTTCTCCTGCTGGAAAATATTCAACAACTTTGGCAAATAAATATAATGTTCCGATAGAGATTTTTGTTGATGAATATGCTAATGTGAGTTATACAATAAATCAGGAAACCAGATTTTTAAATATCTCTGAAAAGATTACAAATAAATCAGGTACAATTGCCCTTGCTACAGGAAAATATAAAATAAATGTGACAGCTGTTGATGCAAATAATAATTCTGTTAATAATGTCAGCTATTTTAATGTCAGTGCAAAATTAGTAAAAAAAGATAACGGAGACGATGATTCAGGAGGATCTGGAGGAAGATCAGGAGGAGGAGGAGGGGTTTTTTATTCAGCAGAAGAAGATGAAAAAGATGATCAGGAAGAAGATGATTCCTATGAACATACAACACCTTCAGAAAAACCGACAATGGTCTCTTTGATAAAAGATGATCAGATCGAGATAATTGTAAATAATTCAAAAAATACTACACTTATTGTAAAATATCCTTCAGGATTTAAGGAAACGCTTAACATAAATACCTCAGGCAAAGTTGTATTTAAACCTTCAGAATATGGCCTGCTGGAATTTTTTATTGACAACCTGACATTTTACACTGAATTTCAAAAAACATCTGAAGTAAATACAAATACGGAGCCTGTGATAGAGCAGCCTGAAAAGATTAAGGTTGAGAATAATGATTTCCTTAAACTTCTTTTATCAGGAATTGCCATATTTATTGTTTTTATTACGTTGGCAGCGTGGGTAATTCATCCGCAAAAGGAAGAAACTGAAAAGCTCAATAATATTGTGAAGGAACTTGCAAAAGACCATTCAAAAGAAGAGATAAAAAAGATGATGAAACAAAAGGGCTGGGGTAAGGAAGTTATTGAAAAAGTCGTGAAACAGGTAAAGAAGGGAAAGAAATAAGGCATTCAAAGAAAATATATATATTATATTGTATCTATTCCAAAAAGAAGAAGAATATGTTTTAAATGATTGTTGAAAACTCATCTCCTGAAATATGAAAGATTCGTTTATCCTTTCTATATAACTTATCATTAAGGACCCTTGCCAAAAAAAGAATATGATCTCCAGTTTCAATCTCATTGATAATCTCACATTCAAGATGAGCTGATGCTTCTTTAATTAACGAACAGTCAATCTTTTGAGCCTCCATTTTTGTAAGACCAGTTGCAATAAATTTATCCAGATTATTTCCTGTATTATTTTTACAAAAAAGAACATGACTCTCGTAATTTACATCCATGAAATTTACACAAAATACTTTGCTTTTACTCAGCAATTCATGAGAAAATCTCTGTTTGTGAATAGAAATACAATACATCTTAGGTTCATTTGACAAGGGTGAATGCCAAATAATGGTTGTTATATTATCCTTAAGCTCTTGTTTTCCAAAATTATTGACAACAGCTCTGCAAGTAACAAGAACAATCTGCCTGGGATTAGCAATATCAATCATCTAAACTCACTGAAAATGTCTTTTTTAAATTCTTTTGTCTTTGATTTTTTCTCATATGAACTTTTTAATGCAACTATTAGAAAAACAATATAAGGTACTAAAAACAAAATTCCAAGATCAACAAAATTTTTCAAAAAAAGTTCTGGTATGATAAAGAAAGTTCCTGAAAAAATTGCAATCTTTAAGATATCTCTTTTTTTCATCCTGTTTTTTTGGATTCTTAAAATAATTAAAGCCAGACCGGATAAAATAAAAAAGATAAGGACGTATTTTATTAAATAAAAAAGATAAGATATACAAAATACAGCCGGAAGAATTGCAATTAAAATTATTCCGATAACTGTTTTAATTAATTTTTTATTTGCCAGCATATCTGAAAAGTCTTCTGCAGGAACTTTGTTAACAATAAAAAGATCTTTATTAAGATCCGGTTTTTTTATATAAAGATATTGATTAGTTATCAGAATGAATTCATCATCATATTCAGTTTTATTGTGAGTTAAATAAAGAACAATCTCTGGGTATTTTAGAATCTGCACCGGCTCTTTCATATTTGCATTTAAAGTTAAGTTCAGATAATTGAATTTATCTAATGAAGTGTCAATCTTTCCTGAAAATGAGTTAAGGTTAATAATCCAAAAAACATTAAAAATAATGATACAAAAAAACAGCAGAGTAAAAAAATACTCAAAAGCAACTTTTATTGATAAGGTCTTTAATTTCTTATAATGATGTGGATTGAGTGTTTCTATCATCAATCCTATGAAATCTTTCGGATTCATTTTAATTTAAAACAACAAAAATCCTGTCAAACCTGTTTTCGATTGTTTTTTTCACATTAAATTCTGTTGATATAATTTTCTCAATAATCTCAAACTTTATAGATTTTTTCAAAACAGAAAAACCAAATTTCTTTTTGCCGACTCTTTTTATCTCAGAAAGTCCTTTTTTAATATTATTAAAATTATGAATTGAAGTAACAGCAATAATACAATCAAAAAAATCATCAGGAAAAGGAATATCTTCTGCATATGCCCGAACCAATCTTGCCTTTTTATTAAGATTTTTATTTAATAATTTCTGACTTGGATCAATACCATAGCAGATACAGTTAAAAAATCTAAAAGAAAGACCAGTTCCACAGCCTACATCCAGAAGCATATCACTGTTAGAAAGAGAAAGTTCATTTGCAAGAATTTTCATTTTCGGTGCCTGCTCACCACTATATAAACCATCATACCCTTCCGATATATCATCATAATACACAGGCATAAAAAATGTAAATAAACGGAAATTAAAAAAGATATAGATTTTTTTCAACAATCAATGATTGATAAACGTGATGACAAATAAGATCACGAAATACAAATATTTCAATATTAAAAAGAAAAAAAATTCCTCACCATTTAGAGTAGCTGACTTTCAATTCACTTTATCACAACACATTTAATTCATTATTAATTTCCCTGAATCTATGAAAGAAGTTGTAAATGCTCTATTATTTGATGAAAATGACAATATCCTCATTGTTAAAAGAAACAGTAAGACCGGATACGGTATGCTTTCTATTCCAGGAGGAAAAATAGAAAGGGGAGAGACCCAAAGAGATGCAGTCATTAGAGAGATAAAAGAAGAGACTGATCTTGAAATCAAAGCACTTCAGTTTTTTGATGAAGTGCATTATAAAAATGAAGATCTTAAAATATACCTTTATTTAGCACATGCACAGGGAGATATAAAATTAGACAAAAGAGAACTATCTGATTACTATTATATGAAAGTTGATAAGATCAAATCAAACAGAGTTTTCTCTCCTGACAAAGATGCAATAACAAAATTAAAAAAACAACTCATCGATTATATCAAAGTAAAAAACCAACTTCAACAACTTACAGGAAAAAAATATATCCTGTTTACAGACCGGGGAAACACTTCAATCAAACTATCATTAAATTCAGCAAAACAAAAAAACAAAAATAAAGCTTTTATTCAGGATCAGGGAGGATGGCTCACCTATCCACAGTTTGCTAAAAAGTTAAAATTTGAAGTTATCAGATTAAAGACTGACTACGGCATTGTTTCTCTCTCTGGTTTAGATGTGTTAGACAGCAGTTTTACTCTTCTGATTAACTCAATGCCAGGTTATATTGCAGAGCAGAAAAACATGAAAAAAATACAAGAGATATGCATTAAAAAACGAAGTTTTTTAATAAATGATGTGTCAGGAAGCATAGGATCAGAAATCGCAAAATACGGAGACATAATAATCGGAAGTTTTGGAAGATGGAAACCAGTTAATGTAAAATACGGCGGGTTTATTGCAACTGACAATCTCTCAGATTATTTATTCATGATGAACACAAACACAAGAAAAATAGACATGTTTTATTCCGAACTCAACCAAAAACTTGCAAACCTTACCAAACGAAGAAAATTTTTTTATCAAAAAAATTTTAAGATAAAGAAAGAATTAATAAATCAGAAAATAATTCATAGAAAAAACAAAGGATTCAATGTAATAGTTAAAGATAACAAAAAAAAAATAATTGAATACTGCAAAAAAAACAATTATGAATATACTCTCTGCCCGAGATATATCCGGGTGCTTGAGGATGCAGTTTCAATTGAAGTTAAAAGACTGGAGGTGTCTTAGAATGGTAAAAGTTCCTGAATCTATGGAAGATTTGATTTATTGGACAAACAGAAAGGTCGGAAAAGGTCATGTAAAAGCATGGGTATACAGAGGAGAATGTCCTGAATGCAAAAAAGGCATGATGGGAAAACCAACTCACCCTAGCGGTAAAGTAAAAGTCCGGGCAAAGATTTACGTCTGTGACAATTGTGATTATGAAGTTGACAAAGAAGAATATGAAGATACTCTAGATTGTGAGTGCATCTATACATGTCCAAAATGCGAACATAAGGGAGAAGCAACATTTCCTTACCAGAGAAAAACTTACAAGGGTGCAAAAGCATTGGTATTTAAATGTAGTGAATGCGAACAAAAGATTCCGATTACAAAAAAGATGAAGAAAGTGAAGCTTTGAAAAGGATTTTGTAAATAAAATTCTGATTCGCATTTGTAGTTGCACGGTCGATAATTTACGAAAATCTGAAAATAGCATCTCTATTCATTTTTGATTCTGACAAGAATCAGAACTGAATCCCCAACATTTTTATATAGAAGAGGTTTTCTTATAAGGACATGGCTAGAAAAGACAAGAAAAAATCAAGAGAAGAGCAAATAAGAGAAGAAATACGAAGAGTAAAGCTTCCAAGAAAAAACCAAACACTTGGTGTTCTTGAGAGAAGGCTTGGAGGATCAAGAGCAGAAGTCCGTTGTCTTGATGGTAAAACAAGGATCTGCAGGATTCCGGGACGATTAAAGAGAAGACTGTGGGTAAGAGAAGGAAATATTGTATTGATTGAGCCATGGGAGCTTTCCGGAGATGAAAAAGGAGATATCATCTATAAATATTCTAAAGCACAGGTACAGCTTTTAAAACGGAAAGGCTATCTTAAGAACTTAGATGAATTTGACGCTTTCTGAAATCAAAATTTGCTCAAGCAAATTTTGATACAGCAAAATATCATGAATTTCTATCAAAATCTATTTTTGATAATTGTTTTATTTTAAGATTTTTTATTAAATTAAAAATACATAAATTTAATTTTGACGGGGAAAAAATTTTTTATATTTTTATATAAAAAGAAAAAATAGATACAATACATACACTAATGAATTTCTGCTTTAGCAGAAATTCATGATACTACTATAAAATAGAAATATTTAAATATATTACAATATTTATATTTCATATGGGAAGGGGTTACAGCCTGAATTCATGGCTTCTTATATTAAATTTAGTATTATTAATTCTCATAATAGACAGTCTTACACTGCCGTATTTTTTAATTGAAGCAGCTGTATTATTGTTTCTTGTAATTTTTTCACTCATGATTATATTTATTATCAGAAGAAGATCTGTTTTTTGGGCAAGCATGTCCTTTTATGCAATAAATCTGTTTAATATTGTATTCTTATACTTTATAATAAAATCATATCTATTGATACTTTTAACAATTGTAAATGTGTTTGGATTTGTATATTCAGTTGAAAGGATAGGTCAGCCAAAAAGGATAAGAAAAGTTGTCATAAAAGATTTTTCACCCAAACAAAAAAAGCGGATGATAGAAAAAGAGCTTAAAAAAAGTCCTGATAAAAAAGAGCCTGAAATTGAGGAATATGATATAGAAGACGAATATATTGCTTCAGCAACATCTGATAAATTTCATACTCAGGACTGCAGATATGCAAAAAACATCTCTTACAAAAACCAGGTGAAATTCAGCTCAAAACAGGAAGCGATTGGAAAGGGTTATAAGCCGGGAAGATGTGTTGAATAGGTTATTTTTTTGCTTCTTTAA
>WJJD01000009.1 GCA_014729915.1 Candidatus Woesearchaeota archaeon
ACCTGTTTTAATCCAAGCATCTCAATAAGATATGAGTGCCTTTTTGTCTGCTCTTCAACACCTTGTGAAGCGTCAACAATAAGGACAGCAGCCTCTGCCTGGCTTGCTCCTGTTATCATATTTTTTATGAATTCAACATGCCCTGGTGCATCGATTATCACATAATCACGTTTATCAGACTTAAAAAAGATCTGGGTCGTATCAATAGTGATGTTCTGTTCTCTCTCTTCTTGTAATGAATCAAGAAAATATGCAAACTCCATCTCCTTTCCAAGCTCTTTTGAAACCTGCCTTACCTCATCAACCAAGGCTTCTGGAATAGAATCAGTATCATACAAAAGCCTTCCGATGAGAGTAGATTTTCCATGGTCAACATGTCCCACAATCACAATGTTTAAATGTTCGTTTTCCATTTTAATACCTTTAAATTACCAGTATAAATTTCCACAGAAAATTTATTACATATATCCCAGACTTCTCAGCTTCTGCATCATATAAGCGTTTTCTTTATCCTGGGCTCTTCCGTCCCTCTCTGATGTGTGGGTTGTCTTTAGCTCATTTATCATCTTGTCAATATCATCTGCACTTGATTTTACAGGTGAGCAGCAGCACTCGCAGCCTAAACTCCTGAAGCGTTTTCCGTTCTTTGCAAAATACATGTCAATAATCGGGATGTTTTCCCTCTTGATGTATTCCCAGATATCAACTTCTCTCCAGTGCAGTATAGGATGCACCCTTATGTGCTCCTGTTTTTTTTTCTTTGTCTTATACTGGTCCCATAGCTCAGGCGGCTGGTTTTTGTAATCCCACTTAAACTCTATATTTCTTGGAGAAAATACCCGCTCCTTTGCCCTTATACCGTGCTCATCCCTTCTTATACCTAAAAGAAGAGCTTTATATCCCTGTTCTTTTATAGTCTGCTTTAAGGCATTTGTCTTAAGAGCAGTGCAGCAGGCTAACTTATCTTTTGGCCCGATTCCTTTTTCTATAGCATCCTTGTTCTGGCCCACAATTAAATTCAGGTTCCATTTCTCTGCATATTCATCTCTCCACTCAATCATCTCCTTAAATTTATAGCCTGTATCTATGTGGACAACAGGAAACGGGATCTTTCCGAAAAATGCCTTCCTGCACAGCCATAAAAGGGTTGTAGAATCCTTGCCGATGCTCCAGAGCATTGCAATATCCTTAAATTTTCTGTAAGCTTCTCTTATAATAAAAACACTTTTTGACTCCAGCCTGTCAATATGATTCATAACAACTCCTCCCCATCCATGTTATCTGCAGATATACTGCTCAGTTTTAAAATTGTCGGTGCAATATCAATCAGTTCAGGATTTTTTTTCTTTATATTAAAATTAGTAAACAGCACTCCGGGAACATGGCTCCTGTCCATGAGATGATCTCCTGACCATTCATCAGTATTCTCAGTAATCACTTTCTCATCCAATTCTCCGATTGCACTCTTATCAGACATCCTGTACCCTCTGTTAAAACCAAGAACAATATCAGGCGCATCATCATTAAACTCTCCAGAATAAATCTCTTCTCCCTTGTAAACATCAGTCAAAACTTTTTTATCTTTATCTTTTAGCTCATTTAGGTCTTTGATGATACTGTCAGCAACTTTATTTTTATTTTCAACAATTCCCTGCTTTTCCCTTGTCTTAAGATTAAGATAGATGCTTGTGAATCCGTATGAATAAGCCTTAGTCTTTTCCCAGTCAACAAACCTAAGCAAAGACCCTTGTTTTTGATTGGTTTTCATATATCCTTTCTCAATCAGCCAGTTGTTTATATTCACTTTTTTTGTAAAATCTGAAAACCCATGGTCACTCAATATAATAAGCTTTGTGCCATCATCAATTTTTTTAATAATCTCACCAATAAACCGGTCCTTATCAAGATAATACTCTTTGATCTCATCAGGAATCTTTTCAGATTCATTGTCCCAGAAAATATGTTTCAGTCGATCCCCGGAATCAAAGACAAAAGCAAACACACCTTTATTAAATCTTTCAAATTCAAACCAGAACATTTTTTCACGTTCATTTTCAATCTCTTTAACCTGCTCTAAAAACACTTTCTTTGAAAGGTTTCCTTGTTTTACTGCTTTTGTGTCAGCAGGCATGCCTAAAGTGTAATAAAGACTGATATTATCAGCAAGCTCTTTTGCATAATCTTTTGGATATGAAATCTGGTGCACCGGATCCTTGGGATCAATCTGGATTGATGTCATATACATCTTAAATGGAGAGAATGATTCCAGATGCAGCTTAAATATTCCCTTTATCTTCATTATATAAATCTTAAACTCTATCCTGAGCATTTCACTCCACTTACCTTTTTTTAGCTTTATTTCCTGACCATCGAACATAATTTTTGCGTAATCATCAAAACACTCAATTTCCATGTCAACTCTTATATCTTTTAGTTCTCCTTTTTTTCTTATCATGGGACCGGAGATATAAGTTATGATTTTTTGGCCTGTTTTTTTTACATTAACTACATTATCCCCCTCAATATTTTCATCAGTGTAAAAAGAATAGCTGTTAAGCATCCCCTTGATATCAACAACACCCAGTCCGGAAAGCATCCTTCCGTTGATCTTTTCAGCAGGAAAAGTCACAGGCCACCTTACCACAGTACAGGGGATATTATTTTCAGATAAGGTTTTCCAGAAAGGTTTTCCTTTGTTTGAAGTTGTATAAGTTGTCTTTATGATCCCTTTTTTTTCATTTGTTAAATTCAGGCTTGG
>WJJD01000002.1 GCA_014729915.1 Candidatus Woesearchaeota archaeon
CGCCGCGGGTGAGATTTGAACTCACGTGCCCTTACGGACAGAGGATCTTTGCATGCATCCTTGACTTTAAGGGATTGCATCCGAATTAGCAATCCTCCGCTATGGCCAGACTAAGCGACCGCGGCATTTCAGGTTAATGAAAATTTAAACCGTATTTATAGTTTTTTGTTTGAGGCGAGATTTATCTTTTCTGCTTACTGGCTGCGTTTTTCCAGTTGTTTTAGTTTTACCAATGCTGCGAAACTTTTTTAAAATCCAACCCTATCATATAACCCGATGGAAACTTCACAGCAGGATATGAACCCGCAGCAGATCGCACAGATGCAAAAAGAGCAGTGCATTTTCTGCAAGATCATATCCGGAGAGATACCTTCAAAAAAACTATTTGAAAATGATAAGGCAGTTGTTATTCTTGACATCAATCCTGCCAACACAGGACACGCACTTATAATCCCGAAAGAGCATTTTCAGATAATGCCCCAGCTTCCCAAAGAGCTGATATCTCATCTTTTTATACTTGCAAAAAGGACATCACATGTTATTCTTAAAGGGCTTTCTATCAACGGGACATCTGTTTTTATTGCAAATGGTGCGGTTGCAGGACAAAAAGCTCCTCATTTCATGATGCATGTCATACCAAGAAGACAAGGAGACGGACTATTTAAGATACCAAAAAACCCTGTTGATGAGGCTAGCCTTGACAAGATTCAGAAAAAGATTACAGGAACAGAAAAAGAGATCCGGAAACCTCAGGTACAGGCTGCAGAAAAACCAGTACAGCCAGAAATAGAACAGGTACAACCGCAGGAAACAGAAAAAGATGCAGGCCTTGAAGAGCTTGCGGGCTTAAAAAAAGAAGAACAAGCTTCTGATGATACAGAAAATGAAAAAGAAAATGAAAAAAAAGAAGGAACTGAAGAACAGGAAGATTTTGATATAGATTCGATCTCAGATATGTTTACCTAAAATGACAGACTGCGATATATGTAAAATTTTGGAAAATAAGCAGGCCTTCAGGCTTGTGCATGAGGATGATAAATGCTTTGCTATCCTTCATGAGAGCCCTGCTGTACCCGGACATACTTTGCTAATACCAAAGAATCATTCTCCGATATTTGAAGAGATACCTGATGATATAATTTCTCATCTGTCAGAAATCTCAAATTCTATCTCTGTTAAGCTTTTTGAAACATTGAATGCCCAGGGAACCAATATTATCATAAATAACGGGATCGATGCAGGACAGGAGATGCCTCATTTTCTTATAAACATCATCCCGAGAAAAGAGGGAGACGGACTTAATCTTCAATGGGAGCCTAAATCAGTGGGCCAGGAAGAGCTTGAGAAAAGCCTTTCCATGCTAAAGATTTTTGAAAATATATTTTCAGGTGAAGAGTACAAGAGAGTAACAATAAAAGAAGAAGAGCCTGAGGAAACTGAAGAAGAGGAGGATTATACTGTAAAGCAGTTGCATAGAATACCTTAAGACTCCATCTCATGATATTTTGTTATGAATGCAAAAAGGATTAATATTCCAAAGCATATCTGCAAAATACTTTTGATTATATCTAGTCTGAAATTATAGAATTCATTTAGAAAAGAGATTATTTCAGAAATAAAAAAAAGTGCACTTCCAATAACAAAATAAATCCAGATTTTTGATTCAGAAGTTTTTTTTTTCTTAACAATAAAATAGCCGTATATAATAGATAGTAGTATTAATAAGATATTGCTTATAATTAATGTTCCCTCAAAAAAGCTCTTCATTTTAACAAGACCTGAGATTACTGCTGTCCCAGACGATTGCACTATCCTGACAGATTAAATTTTTTGTCCCTTTTTTAACAATAGGAATTATTTTTATCTGTCTTAATTTGCCAATATTAGGATCATAGGAAAAATTAGTGTATTCAAGATCCCCTTTGTCTAGAGCATAACCTGTGGATGGACTGTTATTGACATTATCATAGCCAATTGCCATGAATCTTAAATCCGTTACATTCATGTTGCCATTGTTTGAAATGATTGTACTTATGACATTATCAGTTTGATCATGACAAATCTCATATACACCGCTGATTTTTAATATTTCAATATCTGCTTCTAAACAAGAAAAAGTATCTCCTGTTTCATCTATTTTATCTATTTGAGACTCAGTCAACCCTTTTAAAACAACCATAACTGCAGCACCGATAGAGACAACAATAAGTACAAGAAGGACTGTTGCAATAAGAGGAGATACCCCTTTTTTAGCAATATTCATTATAATTTTTCATTGATAACACAAGTTTATAAATTTTTCTATCCTGAGGTTAAGCTTAAGCAAGGTATGGACTTAATTTTTTAAAAAAAATTCAAAACTTTTCAATGTTCTGTGAGCAGTGATTGTCGCAAGCATTTTTACACTTGATTTGATATTTTTTTAATTGAACAAATTTATCAATATTTAAAATAGGTGCTTACAACTTTTTGAGATAGATAATAATTATAAATATTATTGCATTCCTTTTTGTTATGAAAGCATCTGCAAAAGCAAATCCTAATTTTGCATTGGTAAAATACTGGGGAAAAAGGGATGAGAAACTTAAGCTTCCGCAAAACTCAAGCATCAGCCTTACTGTTTCTGATTTTTTTACACATACAACAATTGAGTTTTCTGAAAAATATGAAAGAGATGAACTCGTCCTCAATAAAAAAAAATATTTACCGAAAAATAAAGAATATGAAAATATCAAGGAATTTTTAAATCAGGCAAGAAAAATTTCTGGAACCAGTCTGCGTGCCAAGGTTGTTTCAAAAAACAACTTTCCGACATCAGCTGGTTTTGCATCATCAGCATCAGGGTTTTCTGCTCTTGCAACAGCAGTAAATCAGGCACTTAGTCTGAAACTGGGCAAGAAAGGACTCAGCATTCTTGCAAGGATGGGATCAGGATCTGCTTCAAGATCAATTTTTTCCGGGTTTTCAGAATGGAAAAAAGGTAAAAAGAAGGATGGTTCTGACTGTTTTGCAGTCCAGCTTAAAGACAACAATTATTGGAATGATATAAGAATAATTGCCTGCATCATTTCAAAGAAAAAAAAATCAATCAAAAGCAGGAAAGCAATGAGAGAAACTGTAAAAACATCTCCGATGTATGGCTGCTGGCTTGAAAATATAGAAAATGATCTTGAAAAGACAAGGCATGCGATTGAAAAAAAAGATTTTTCTCTTCTTGGAAAAACAGCAGAACACAATTGCCTGAAAATGCATTCATTGATGTGGACAACTATTCCTCCGATTATCTATCAGGAGCCAAAAACAATTGAAATTATAAAAAAAGTTTTTGAGATGAGAGATAATGGACTTGAATGCTATTTCACAATGGATGCAGGACCCCAGGTCAAGATCCTCTGTCTTAGAAGATCTGTTCCTGCTATTATTGAAAATATCTTAGGCATTGCAAAAGAGAGGTTTGTTTTAAAACCGGGCAGGGGAGCAAGAGTCTCTCAGAATCATCTTTTCTAAAATGATAACAAAATCCTCGCCAGGAAAACTGTTCATCTCCGGAGAATGGTCTGTTCTTGAAGGAAATCCTGCAATAGTTGCTGCAATAGATTCAAGAACAACTGTAACAATTAAAAAATCAAAGGATAATCTTTTCCATATCCACCTTAAAGATTATGGCCTAAAGGTTGATTTCAGACTTGTGCAGGGTAATTTTTCATATATTCAAAAATTATCCAAAAAAAAAATAAAAAAATTCAGATTCATGAAAAATGCAGTTGAGATTTGCTGTAAATATTTTTCAGGACTTGCACCTTTTTCTATTGAGACCAGAAATGACAGGAAAGGAAAGTTCGGGTTTGGAACCTCTGCTTCTGCAACAGCAAGCATAATATCTGCAATTGCCGGATATGAAAAACAGGATATATCAAAAATAGAACTTTACAAGCTTTCAGCAGTAAGCCATTTTATTTCTCAGGGTAAAAAAGGTTCAGGAGCTGACATTTCTGCTTCTGTTTATGGCGGAGTTGTGCTTTATTATCCTTATGATTCAGGATGGCTGAAGCATGAGATCAACAAAAGCGATTTAAAAAACCTGATTAAAAAAGAATGGCCAGGCCTTAAACTAACAAGACTTATTTGGCCAGATGATTATTTTCTTTCTGTCGGCTGGACAAAAAAGGCTTCATCAACAACTCAAATGATAAAAAAAATTATGCTTTTTAAAAAAAATCATACTTCAGAATATAAAAGAATTATAAAGAAGATTTCTGGAACAACAATTGGATTATCAGATGCAATAGATTCGGATGATAAACCAGCTGTCCTTAAATTTATCAGGAAAACTGAAGCCTTTTTAAGGGAACTTGGAATCTTATCAGGAGTGGATATTGAGACACAGGAACTTAAGAATCTTACAGAGATTGCAGACAGGCATGGTGGAGCAGGAAAATTGTCAGGAGCAGGCGGCGGAGACTGCGGGATTGCAGTATGTTTTGACAGAATTACAAAAGACAAGATTGAAAAAAATTGGATAGATTCCGGAATTGTTCCGTTTGATGTTGGGATTTATTAAAAATTTAAACTTAACATTTTTTTCTGCTTTAAAAATAATGCTTACCAACCTTCTTTTAAGAAAATACTGTATCAGAAGAAGTGAAATGGCATTTCGGTTTATCGCATATAAC
Source organism: Candidatus Woesearchaeota archaeon (assembly GCA_014729915.1). Lineage (GTDB taxonomy): Archaea > Nanobdellota > Nanobdellia > Woesearchaeales > GW2011-AR15 > WJJD01. The sequence goes on from WJJD01000002.1 coordinate 4,674, forward strand.
CTTAGGGTGATCATCTAAATCAAATATGCAAGAATCAACAATCTATATAGCTGGGTTAGAGCCTAATTAATTTTCTTATTTTTTTACGAGAGGTTTTTATCAGCTTTAGCCTGAAAAAAATAACAATATGGCGCGATGGAGTTTACCATGTTCCTACATGAAGTGTTGGGTTATCCCTGAGTGATACGAACGGGATGCCAGAAATTCAGCAAAATTTCAGAGCATGGTAAACGTAATAGGATTTTTGAAAAAAATCCGTCGCTGCCTTTATTGTTGTTATTTTTTTCTTTATGCGAGTTGCAGATCTCTATGCGATTCCGTAATCTTTAAATATAAGACTTCCTTATCGTTTTTTTATGATAATTGATTTTTTTGAAACAGTAGTCGGTTTTTTTATTTTGTTAACTAGTTCTGATACTACCACTACTACCTGCTAGGCAGGTCTCATTGGTTTTTTAAAATGTTATGTTTAATAAATATATCAGGAGGATGAAAAAAATGGAGAAAATTACAATAGAATTTCCTGACAAATCAAAAAAAGAATATGATAAAGGAATATCAGGAATAAGGATTGCGGAAAGCATTGGAAAAAGACTAGCTAAGGATGCTGTAGCCATAAAGGTGAATGATGAGCTTAAGGATCTTTCACACGCTATAAAAAAAGATGCAAAGATAAGGATCATAACATATGATGATGACGAAGGTAAAGAGATTTTCAGGCATAGTGCTTCTCATGTAATGGCGGATGCAATAAAAAGGATATTTCCAAAAGCAAAACTGACAATAGGTCCAGCTGTGCAAGACGGATTCTACTATGATATTGATAAAAAAAAGCCTTTTACACCTGAAGATATGGAAAAAATTGAAAAAGAGATGGAAAAAATTGTTAACAAAGATTTCAACTTTAAAAGGCTTGATATAAAAAAAGATGAGGCACAGAAAAAATTTAAAGAGAATCCGTATAAGCTTGAGCTGATCAATGATCTTGGAGATGATACGATATCTATTTATAAGCATGGAGAATTTTTTGATCTGTGCAGGGGTCCTCATGTGCCTTCTACAGGAAAAATCAAGGGATTTAAGCTAACAAAAATCGCAGGTGCATACTGGAGAGGAGATGCTGAAAACAAGCAGCTCCAGAGAGTATATGGTATTGCTTTTCCCAGTAAAAAGGAATTGAAAAATTATCTTAAGATGCTTAAAGAAGCTGAAAAAAGGGATCACAGAAAAATAGGAAAAGATCTTGAGCTTTTCAGTATCCATGAAGAAGGCCCGGGATTTCCGTTCTTTCTTCCAAACGGAATGGTAATAAAAAATGAGCTAATCAAATATTGGAGAGAAGAGCACAGGAAAGAAGGCTATGTTGAAATAGAGACTCCGATAATCCTTAACAGGAAGCTGTGGGAAAGGTCCGGACATTGGGATAACTACAGGGAGAATATGTATACGACAAAAATAGACGGAGAAGATTACTCAATAAAACCCATGAATTGTCCCGGCGGAATGCTTGTGTATAATGAGAAAGTGCATTCTTACAAGGAATTACCTTTAAGGGTTGGAGAGCTTGGAATTGTTCACAGACATGAACTATCCGGTGTTCTGACAGGTTTGTTTAGGGTAAGGTCTTTTACACAGGATGATGCACATATATTCATGACAAAAGAGCAGATTAAGGATGAGATTATCATTCTGATGGATCTTTTTGATAAATTTTATGGGAAGTTCGATTTTCGCTACAAAGTGGAGCTGTCCACGAGGCCTGAAAAATCAATAGGATCTAAAGAGCATTGGGAGTTTACAACAGAACAGTTGAAAAAAGCACTTGAAGAGAAAAAAATAGAGTATGAGATAAGGGAGGGAGAAGGTGCTTTTTATGGCCCAAAGATTGATTTTCATCTTAAGGATTGCATCGGAAGAACATGGCAGTGCGGCACAATACAGCTAGATATGTCTCTTCCGGAGAGGTTTGATCTTACTTATATGGGAAAGGACGGGACACAGGATCATAGACCCTTTATGATACACAGGGTGGTCTACGGAAGTATAGAGAGATTCATGGGAATCTTAATAGAGCATTATAAAGGAAAGTTTCCATTATGGCTCAGCCCTCAGCAGGCAGTTATCCTTACAGTTGCTGACAGGTTTTCCGGTTATGCAGAGAAAATCAGAACTTCATTTTTTAAGGAAGGGATAAGAATTGAGGTTGACTCCCGAAGCGAAAGCATAGGAAAAAAGGTAAGGGAAGCACAATTAAGAAAGATTCCGCTGATACTTACAGTTGGAGAAAAAGAAGAGACAAACAAGACGATAGCTGTAAGGACGCTAGACGGCAAGGTAAGATTTGGTATGGATCCTGAGATGCTTAAGAAAAAAATAATGAAAAATATTGCTGACAGAAAAAAGGACTTTAATATAAAAAATTGAAATTCAATTTTTTATATTAAGCATACAGGAGGAGTCTGCTTAGGGATTATAGATAATTTTGAAAAACATCAAAATTCTTTAAGAAGAACTTTGAAATATTCTCTATAAACATCTGAAAATAGAGATCAATTTATAGA
>WJJD01000043.1 GCA_014729915.1 Candidatus Woesearchaeota archaeon
CCATGCATCTGTTTTCCGCCGATATTTTCAACTGCCTTGTGGTGCGTGATTTCCTTATCATGCACTTTAACAATCATAAAATACCTGCTTCTTCCGAATCTGGGATCAACCTTGGTTTCCATTGTCTCTCCTGATGAACTTGCAACTATTATCATTTTATTTTTTTAACTCTCCTAATCTTTTGTTGATGTTTTCAAGCTGCTGTTCTATTGAATTTTTCTGCTGCTCTAAGACAGTTATCTCTGTGTTTTTATCCTGCTGCGGAAAGACCGGCTGCTGGACTGGCTGCCAGGCAGGGCTTTGTGCAAAGAACCTGAACCTGTTCCCTCTTCCGCCAAATCCCCTTCTGATACCCATCCCTGGCCCTTTAGCAAATCCAGGGGAATTTGACCCTGAACAATATCCTAGTCCTCTTCCAGTCATAGGACCAGATCCATTTGGTCCTGTTCCATCTCCTCTTGGCATTTTAACCTACCTCCAAACTTGTTTTCTTCTATTTAATCCATATACAAAATCTTATTATTTTTTTAAGTGATTTATATTTTCCATCTTAATCCCATCTTCGTCCATGCCTTCCATTTCTGTGATGCCTCCTGCCTCCTCTAAATCCTGTCATTGCATTTGTCCTGTGGATGTTTGTGCTTTTGCACTCAGGGCAATTTCTTGGCCTTCCTGTTCCAAACAAAAGCTCCCATTCATTCCCGCAGCTGATGCATTGGAAGATTCTTTTAACCATCCTGAATACTCCTCCCTGTATACGTATTGCTTTTCCATGGACAATCGCATCAGCAGTCTTTTTTCTTGCGTTTTCCAGTATCCTTGAAAATGTGGGCTGAGACACATTCATAAGCTCTGCTGCTTTGTTCTGGTCTAAGTTTTCCACATCTTTTAACCGTATAGATTCATATTCCTCAACATTTAAGGTAATCTCCTCAAGCTGGGATAAGGGTATTCCTCTGGGCTTGAAAAAATCAACCTGCGGTTTTTTTCCTATGAACCTGTATTTTTTAGGCCTTACCATTATGAATATGTATTCATAACTTATTTATAAAAATTTTGCTTTGAGTTAAAAGAGTAGCAGAGAAAACAAAAGATTTCTGCTCAAAAATAAAAGAACTATATTATTGCCGGTCCAGTTTCATAATCAGAAATATTGTTATTTCTTACAGATGCATTAATAGTGTAATTTCCTGATGAGCTATAATTGCTTCTGAAGGGTTATTTCAATAGAATTTGCAAATAAAAGCAGGGTTTTTGATTCTGAAAAATTTCTTTAAAAGACGTTGGCAGTAACTATTTATTTTTTTACAATCCCTAAAGTTAAATAAGTAATTAGGTTCAAAATTATAGATACTTATCCGCAGTTCCCAGATCTAAAAAAAAACACAAGCGAAATAATAATAAGCACAATCAGGTAAAATAAAGGGTCCCATAAAATTTTATTGTACCTGCTGTAAATCTGTTTTAAATTACCCACAATATCGGTCTGGGTAAGAAGACCAACAAGATTTCCATTTTTATTAACAACAATCAATTTTTTTATTTTTTTTTCTTTCATTATATAACTTGCTTCAATAATAGTAATTTCAGGACTTATTGTCTCCAATTTTGTTGTCATTATTGATTTTAGTTTGATTTTTTCAGGATCTTTATTTTTTAAAAAAACCCTTGAGATAATATCTTTTTCAGTAACTATCCCAATTGGTTTTCTGCCCTTTTTAATTATAATGCTGCTAAAATGATTCTTAGACATTAATTTCATTGCATCCAATGGGGTTTTCTCTTTATCTAAAGTAGATAAATTTTTACTCATAATCTCTTTAACTAATTTATTCTCCTTTATCTCTATAAAATTTTCAAGAAATTTCAATGCTGATTTATACATAATATTTTTAATATCAGTAAAAATATTTTAATGTTTCTATTTCTAAAAATATATCTTTCCTAATATTTTGCTGTCAATAACTTAAATTTATCAAAAGAAATTCCGGTTGATTTTAAGCTTCAGCGGGTTACTCTGTATTTTCTAATAGTGTCCCGCAAATCTTTTATTTTGGAATCGTTCAATATCTTATCTCTTATTGGATTTATCATCTCATTTATGTATTCTGCTGCAGTTTTTTTAAGATCAAGCGGGTGAACTTCTTTTTTTGAAAAGCATTCTTCTAAGTCTTTATAAGAATTAAATGTAAGATTTCCGCCCCATTTTTCAGGTCTTTTGATTTCAACTTTGTCATACTTCTCAAAGATTATGTACCTATAATACTCTAAAACAGGATTTTCTTCCCTTATCCCTTCAGGACACCAGGCTTTTTTCATCTTCCTTAAAATGTCCTGTTCGGAATCTGTCATAAATATAGCTGAGTCCGGCTTAGACTTAGACATTTTCAAAGCGATCGTCCGTTCAGTCTTATCTTCTTCAGTGTAATCTTGAGGAGGCTGGTTTAATCCCATCAACATATGATGGCTTACAACAACAGGTTTCCAGAACCCAATCTTTTCCCCTATCTCTCTTGCGAGCATGTTCACCTTCCTTTGATCTTTTCCCAGCTGAGTCAAATCTGCCTTAAGATGAAAAATATCTGCACACTGCATGCAAGGGTATAATATTTGTGAAGCCTGCATAACTTCCTGCTCCTCTCTTCCCATGATCTGACCGCATCTGATGATTCTGTTTAAAGTAGAGTTTCTGGCAATCCTCATGACAGTTTTCCAGTATTCCTTTGAGTTGAGCAGATCAGATGCCCACACAAACTCAACATTTTCGGTCTCGAGTCCGCATGCCTTCCAGACCTCGATGAAATACATCCCGACTTTTTTAATCTTTTCAAGGTCTCCTTCCATCTTATTATTTGCCCAGGCATGCCAGTCAGCAACAAGCATCTTAAAATATGCTCCTGCAGAAGTCATCTTGTTTATGTTTATAGCTCTTAACAATCCCTGTGCAATATGAACATCTGTTCCAGAAGGCTCAAACCCATCATAAGCAATAAATTTTTGTTTTTCTTTTAATAACTCAACCAGATCTTTTTCTGTTATGATCTCCTCACCGACTTCTTTAATAAGATTTAATCTCTCATCAACATCCATTTTTAATCACCCAGATAAATTTCAATCCTTTCTTTTCCTTTGCCGATATTTTTTCTTTTTAACTTAATTTTTCCTATCTCCTTTGTGTTTTTGACATGTGTACCTCCACACGGCATCTTCCAGTTTTCACAATGCCACCATCTCAAGTCCGGTTTTTTACTGTCTGGTTTAGTTATAATTTCATGACCTTCTTTTAAAAAATTGTTTATATCTTTTTCCAAAGCAAATAGCTTATCTGTCAAGGAATGATCAAACAAAAAATCAACCCTTGCTTTTTTTTCTGATATATTTGAGCCTATTATTTTCTGTTTTCCGAATTTTTCAATGAAAAAGTAATAAAATATATGTGCTGCACTATGTAATCTTCTTAATCTTGAGCGTCTCTGTTTATCTATTTTGACAATAACTTCATCTCCAACATCAAAATCAGGCTCTTTTTCTAGCCCATATTCAATATCGATTATATCTTCTCTATCTCCTTTTTTAACAGCATTAATAACTGTTATTCCCCCAATAGTTCCCTTATCCGACTGCTGGCCTCCTGAAAAAGCATAAAAGATAGTCTGATTTAATTTAGTTTTTTTTCCATTTATTTCAATTGCCTTTGCACTGCATTCAGTTAAATATGGATCTTCCCAGAATAATTTTTTTGTCATTTTTTATCATCTCCAATATAGGCAATGCAGGATATTTCAAGCTTTGCACCCAAGGGAATAACTGCCTGGACAGTTTCTCTTGCAGGCTTTGCTGTGAAATATTTTGAGTAGACCTGGTTCATTTTAATAAAATCTTTCAAATCTTTTAAATAAACCGAAACCTTAACAATCCTGTCAAGACCAATATTTTCAGTAGCTAATATTTCTCTAATGTTCCCAATTGTCTGCGTGGTCTGCTCCTTTATATTTCCATCAATAATCTTTCCAGTTTTGGGATTTATCGGCAGCTGTCCGGACAAAAAAATGAAATCTCCGGCAATAACTGCTTGGGAATATTGTCCCTTTGCTTCAGGTGCATTTTTAGTATTAATTTTTTTAATCAAATATATCACCATCAGATATAATTTTTTAGTTTTTTAAGAGGAAAATTCCCCCCGCATATAACAACTGCAACATTTTTTCCTTTAATATCTTTAATGTTCTTGCATGCAGCTAATGAGCAGGATGAAGCTGGCTCTACCAGTTGTTTTTCCTTATCCAGAATCTCAATTAAAACATTGATTGCTTTACTATCTGGAACAACAAACAATTTATCAACATATTGTTTCACATAATTAAAACTTAACTCAGTAACTCTTTTTGCACCAAGACTCTCTGCAATTGAGGTAATCGCATCCAAAGTAATCAATCTTTTTGCGTTAATGCTTCTAAACATCGCATCAGCTCCTCTTGTTTCAACACCAAATATCTTAATTTTTGGATTAAATGACTTGGCATATCTTGATACTCCTGATATAAGGCCGCCACCGCCGATAGAGCAGATTATTGCATCAATATCTTTTTTTTCTTTAAGAATCTCATAAGCAACAGAAGCCTGGCCCAGCATTACATCTTCATCACTAAACGCATGGATATAGACCCTGGATTTTTTATCAGCTATCTGCATAGCTTTTATATTTGCTTCATCCCATGCTTCCCCATACATTATTGTTTCTCCTCCCAATGATTTTATTTTTTCAATTTTCATTTTAGGAGTGCTTTTAGGAAGATAAACTACAGCCTTCATACCGAATTTTTTTGCTGCATAACATACACCCAATCCATGATTGCCTCCAGAAGCAGTAATAAGTGTTTTTTTTCTTTCTTCTCTTGAAAGAGAAATAATCTTGCTTAATGCCCCTCTTATTTTAAATGCCCCGGTATATTGAATATTTTCAAATTTCAAGTAAATATTAGAATTGAACTTATTACTAAAATAATTAGAATAAATCAAGGGGGTTTTTCTAATATAATTTGATATTTTCTTATATCTTTTTTCAACCTTATCTTTATAATCCATTTTATTCAGCTTTCTTAATGTTGAGAATTTAAATATTCTTTAATATCTTTTGGATTGATATGATAAGAGAGTTAATTTACAGAAATAAATTCATTAACAAAACTAATAATCCTTCTTTGCTTTGGGATAGCTCCCCAAGATCTTTAAGAATTTGGATATCTCCTTAATCTCCTCAAGAGCAGTTTTGACATTGGGATCATCCTCCCCCCCGGTAATATCTGTGTAGAAGACGTATTCCCACGGCTTTCCTATAATCGGCCTTGATTCTAGCTTAGTCAGGTTAACGTCCTGCATTGAAAACCTCTGCAGGCAATTTACTAGTGCACCGGGATAATGTCCAGTCTTAAAAACCACAGAAGTTTTTTCTTTTTTTTGATCAGAATCTTTCTTAGAGATAACAAAAAATCTTGTTATGTTAAACTCATTCTCCTGGATATTTTTTTTAAGTACTTTCATATCATAGATCTTAGCGGAAAACGCTCCGGCTATTGCTGCCTCATCTTCTTTATTATTATCTTTTACAATCTTAACAGAGCCGGCGGTATCAAATTCAACTACCGGCTTAAGATTATTCTTGTTGATAAACTCCCTGCACTGCCCGATTGCCTGAGGATGGGAAAATACTTTCTTAATATTTTCAAACCTGCTGTCTTTATGAGAGATCAAGCAGTGCTCAATCTTAAAATACACTTCTTTGATTATTTTCACATCATGCTTTAAAAGAAGATCGTAATTAACCAGCACACTTCCGGTAGTCGAGTTCTCAATAGGGATAAAGCCATATTCAATTTCATCATTTTTTACATTCTCAAATATCTCCTCAAAAGTCTTAAAACCTAAAGGCTCAACATCTTTAATGTTTAAAAGGATTGCAGCCTCGCTGTAGCATCCATGTGCTCCCTGGTATCCGATCTTTTTCATTTTAGATTATTATCAATTTTTTTTAATGAGCTGATAAAATTCTTTCTGGTTATCTCAGCGTATTTATTAAATCTATTCATATCCAAAAACAGCTGCCAGGTATCGTTTTTTACCGTCTCAAGTATCTTTAACAGTCTTTCATAGCCCAAAGTTGAAATGTCCTGCTCTGAAAGCCCCATATCAATCATTGTTCTACCGATGACATGAGTTAAACATAATGATCTGGCAATCTGCCTGTCATGCTCTTCTGGTGTTGATTCAATCATATTCAGTCCCTTATTTTCTAAATAATTTTTTACTGATTCAAATTTATTATTATTAATCCTTATAGGTGAAAGGACAATGCTTCTTCCTTTTAAAGATCCAGAAGCGCTGTCAGGACCAAACATCGGATGAGTCCCTATTATCTCAACTGACCCTGGAAGGTGTTTTTTCATGACAGCAACAGGATATTCTTTTACAGAACAGGTATCAATCACAATTGAATCTTTATTTAACAAAGAGCTAATCTCTTTAATAATATTATCTATCTCAGAGATCGGCACACAAAGAAGTATAATATCTTTTTTGCATACTTCTTCAATTGACAGGAAGTTTACACCTATCTCTTCTGCAGTTTCAGACAAATCTTGTTTATCATAAGCATAAACATCAAAATCAGATTTCAGATATTTTGCTGCAAGCCTGCCGAACCTTCCGAATCCTATAATCCCGATTGATTTCATCCTGATGCCTTTTTAATCCTGTCAAATCCTTTTTTTATATCATCCATCGAAGCTGCAAAGGATATCCTGATATGTCCGGGAGAACCGAAAACCTCTCCGGGCACAACACAAACATTATGCATCTTTAAAAGATCTTTTGCAAACCTTTCTGAAGATATGTTTTCGGAAAGCTCAGCAAATAAATAAAATGCTCCTTCAGGCTTTACACAACCAAACAATTCTTTTGCTCTTCTGTATGCATAATCCCGTTTTTCTTCCAGTTCTTTTCTTATCCTTATGTAATATTTCTTTTTCAGGTCAAATGCTGCAAGGGCTCCGTATTGTGCAAAAGTGCAGACATTCCCACAAAGATGGCTCTGCAGGATTCTCATCTTGTCAATGATTTTTTCATCTGCTGCAGCAAAGCCAGTCCGAAATCCGGTCATTGAATAGATCTTTGAAAAGCTGTTTACAGAAATTGTTTGTTTTTTTAGTTTTTCTGAAAAATCCGAGATCCTGAAATGCTTTTTGTCATCATAGATGAGTTCATCATAAGTCTCATCAGAAACAACAAAAAGATTATGTTTAATAACAAGGTTTGCTATTTTTTCCAATTCCTGTTTTGTATAGACTGCTCCTGTCGGATTATTCGGAGAATTTATTATGACTGCTTTGGTCTTTTTAGTAATATTTTTTTTTATTAACTCAATATCAGGCCTATGCCCGGTTGTATCAACTATTACAGGTTCTCCTCCTGCTAATTTCACCTGTTCAGTAAAAGTGACCCAGTAAGGGTTTAAGATAACAACTTCATCTCCGGAATCAAGAATCACCTGAAATGTTGAATACAAGGCCTGTTTTGAACCGTTTGTGATGATGACATTTTCTTTTTTGCAGTCATAGTTTCCTGCAATTTTTTCTCTTAATAAGTCCAGTCCCGCAGCTGCATCATATCTTGTTTTATTAAAATCAAGAGCCTCTTTAGTTCTTTTTATTATTTCTTTTGGTGTTTTAAAATCAGGCTCGCCCACTGCAAGATTTATTATTTTTTTCCCCTGTTCTCTTAATCTGTTGATTACAGGAGTAAGCTTCACTGTCCCTGACTCTTCAATAGAATCAATCCTTTTGGATACTTTCATCTTCATTAATCTTTTTCTGGATCCTGCATGATTCTTCAATTAATTCTCTGAAAATCTTTTCAGAAAAATTTGTATCAATATCTAGTTTTTTGGCTTTTTTTTTAATCTCATTTATCAGCTGCTCTTCTCTTTTTTTATCCTTTACAGGGATATTATTTGTCTGCTTGTATCTTGCTATCTTTTTTGCTGCAAAAAACCTGTCAGAAAAAAGTTTTATAATTTTAGAATCTATCTTATTGATATCTTTTCTTAATTTGTTTAGGTTATATTCTTTTTTTTCAGACATTTTTTTAAAAAGAAAATATTTTCAGCTGCACTGAGCCTTTTGCTTTAGAAGGTGGTCAGCAAGAACAACAGCAGCCATTGCCTCAATCACTGGAACAATTCTCGGGCAGATGCAGGGATCATGCCTTCCCTCAATATTTACAGCAACCTCTTTTTTTTCTTTTGTTATTGTAAGCTGCTCTTTTTTTATTGAAGGAGTGGGCTTTACTGCAACTCTGAAAACAATATCCTGGCCTGTTGATATGCCTCCGAGGATTCCACCTGCATTGTTTGACTTAAACCTAACCTTCTCATCCTCTATATACATCTCATCATTGTTAACAGATCCCTTTAGTTCAGCAGCTTCAAATCCTTTTCCAAACTCAATTGCTTTTGTTGCGCCTATGCTCATAACAGCCTTTGAAATATCTGCATCAAGCTTATCAAAAACAGGCTCGCCCAATCCTGCAGGAGCATTTTGTATAACACATTCAATGATCCCTCCTGCAGAATCCCCGTCTTTTTTCAGCTTTTCAACATATTCCTGCATCTTTTCTGCAGCATCCCTGTCCGGGCACCTCACATTGTTATTTTCAATCTCTTCATAATCAGTTTTTTCTGCTTTTATTTTTCCTATCTGTTTTGTATATGCAGTTATTTTGATATCCTTAAGGATCTTTTTTGCAACAGCTCCTGCTGCAACCCTTGCCGCGGTCTCTCTTCCTGAAGATCTTCCTCCTCCCCTGTAATCCCTTATCCCGTATTTCTTAAAATAAGTGTAATCAGCATGGCCCGGCCGAAAGATTTCTTTTATTGCTTCATAGCTTGAAGAATCAGAATCTCTGTTTTTTATTATTATTGTAATTGGCTGTCCTGTTGTTTTTCCCTGGAAAACACCGGATATTATCTCAGGGACATCTTCTTCATTTCTTTGTGTTGAGATATTGCTTTGTCCGGGCTTTCTCCTGTCAAGATCCTCTGAAAGATCCTCTTCATTAAGAATGATTCCAGGAGGGCAGCCATCAATAACACAGCCTACTACTCTTCCATGCGACTCACCAAAAGTCGTTATTGTAAATACTCTTCCGATTGAATTTCCCGGCATTTTTAAATCCAAGAGAATAGAATGTGGTTGTTATTTAAATTTGTTTTTAGGAGAACGAATTTGACAGATGTTTAAAGAAAAATTAAAATATATAATAAATTTTTTAAAAACCATGTTAAAATTTGACGAATTTAAGAAATTACCAAATATCATAACATTAACTCGATTCTTAATGATTCCCTTTCTTATTTATTTTTCATACAAAAATAATATTGCTGTTTTTATCCTCTTTTATATTTTCACTGGAATAACAGACAAACTCGATGGCTTTATAGCAAGAAAATTAAATCAAACAAGCAATTTCGGTGCGAAAATTGACAACTACGCGGATGAAATAATGTGTTATGTTTCTCTCTCCTGCTTAATATTTTTAAGACCTGATGTTGTTAGAAAATACTTAGAATTAATCTTATTTACTATAATTATTGCGGTTTTAAATAGAATTTTTTTATTTACAAAATTTAAAAACAAAACAAGGATGCATCTTTATTCAGGAAAAATTTCTGTTTATTTGCTTTATATTTCTGTTTCAATATTGATCTTGACTAGAAATGATAAGCTTTTCTTTGTTTATATTCTATCTCAACTTTTTGTAATTATAGAAGAAATTATTATAATGGCAATCTCAGAAGACATTAATCCCCAGATAAAATCAGTATTTGATCTTTATAAAAATCCAGATTAATAACTGAAATAATATCAAGAAAGACAAAAACTTGATTTTTAGAAACGACTATTCAAAAAAATCATATACTTTTTTTATTTTTTCTTTACCTATATGCTTTTTAAAAAATTCTTTAGAAACATCTTTTGGAAAGTGAGGTAAATTTTCTTCAATAATGAGAAGATCTTTAATGTTATTTTTAAATTCATCGAACACATGACGGGTATTAAGTGTAGTATCCTTTGGGTTTACGAGCAAAACATAAGAAACCTCTCTGAATTTGATTTTGCCGTTATAACTTAAAATAAGACTAGCAGTTTTTGCAAATGTTTTTGCATCAATTTCCCTTAATACAATATCAATCAAATTATTTTTTTTGTCCTGAAAAATTCTAAACAAATTAAATACTCTTTTTTTCCAAAGCACTTTATATAACTTAAGGGGAAGAATGATTCCTAAAAAAAACCTGCAAAAAGTTCTCTTAATCCAGCTCATCCTGATTGATTTATAATTAATATAAGGTTCCAAAGCAAGTATTCCTTCACAACATTTATCCTCACTTAAATTAGCCACCACCCAGAATCCCATTGAAATTCCCGCAATATAGGAAGAATCAAAGTTAAATTCTTTAATCTTCTCTTCTGTGTACTTCACATAATTTTCCAGAGAAATTTCTTTTAGAGGAGGAACTTTTTTTATGAATCCGGGAAGATCAATAGGATAAACATTAAAATAATCCTCTAAAAAATCATAGAACCCTCTTAATATAATACTATTTGTCGGAAAAGAATGCAGGATTACAATATTTTTTTTCTTTGACATAGTCACCTATATTTTTTAAGAGAAAGAAATCATATATTTATTTTACGTTTTTATTCGTCATAAATTTGATTACAACAGTAATAAAAATTAGTCAAGCGAAAACCGACCACCACTGGTCAGAGACCAGTGGCATACTCGCCCTACGGGCGAGGGTCTGTTTTCAGTAACTTCAGAACTTGCTTCTGAAGTCAAGGAATGACTGTAGGAATGACAGAGTTCAGAACTTGCTTCTGAAGTCAAGGAATGACCTGTGGGAATGACAGACTTCATTTTCCACAACATTTAACCACCAGTCAAAGACTGGTGGAAAATGAACTTTTAATAAAAAGAAGAAAAAAATAAAAAATCCAAGAAATTTATTCTTAGAATGAAATTACTGGAGAGCATATTTTTATTTATATTCTTTGGCTCTGCAGGAGTCCTTATTGAAGTACTTTGGTCTGGTTTCAATAATTTCATAAAAACAAAAGATTCCAGAATCATCGGACATATTTCTGTCTGGATGTTTCCGATATACGGCTCAACTCTGTTCATTATACTTTTTGTGCAGACATATGCAGGAGGATTTTTTTGGCTTGCCCGGGGAACATTATATGCAATCCTTATAACTTTCTTAGAATTTAGAAGCGGATGGATAATAAGAAAAATTTTTGGAAAAGCTCCATGGAGCTACGCATCCATAGATAAAGAAAACAGTATCTGAAGTTACAAAAAATATAATTTTAAAGGGCTTATTTGTCTTGAATACATTCCTTTATGGGGAATCCTGGGCTTATTATCAGAACAGGTATTTTTATTTCTCCAATCTTCTCTTATCTTTTAAATTGTCCCAAGTTTTTTTCTTTTTCTAACAGTCTCACTAAATCCTGAAAGAGTTGTATATTTGAACTTATATCCATATCTTTTAATCAATTTGCTTGGATCTATCACTATTCCATAAGCACTGTATCTAGCTGCAGCAGGCATTCTGTCTGAAAGCTTCAATTTCCATAACATACCCAGGATAATGCTCATCAATTTCAGAGGAATCCATAAAAATAATTTATCAGGTACTAATTTTTTTGTTGTTGAATAATCTTTCGGAGCAAGATTATATGTTCCCTTGATTTTTTTATCATTGATAATTAATTCTGTCAATGCGCACAAATCGTTCTCATGAATAAACTGTACTTCACAATATCTTCCATCCGGCTTTATTAGAAAAGGAGAATTAATGAGCATTGAGACAACCCCTCCCTTCTTATGATAAAGGGGACCGATTGCTGTGCACATTCTTATTATTATCAGGTTGAGATCTTTTCTTTTATCAAATTCATTTAAATGTTTTTCAACAATTTTCTTGTTTGTTCCATATCTGAAATCCCCTGGTTTTAACGGATCTGTTTCTTTAAGCCATTTCTTATTATCCGGCCAGGCTCCATATGCACTTGCAGAACTGAATTTTATGAATTGTTTTACTGAGGAAGTTTTATTTGCAGCATTCATTGTATTCTTTGACCCGTTGATATCAATATCCTGTTGTCTTTTTTCATCATGGATAGGACTCATAAGAAACGCAAGATGAATTACATGTGACGGAGATTCTTTTCTGAAAATATCAAGAAAATTATCATAATCTGTCACATCTGCTTTATAAAACTTAAAATATTTGTTTCCATCCCATACAGGATTTGATTTGACATCTACGCCGATAATCGGAATCTTTTTCTCACTGAAATATTTAGAAAGGACATATCCAACATATCCTGAAGATCCTGTAATCAATATTTTTTTCATACTAATTCCTGTAATTAATGTTTGTATATTTAGATTTTAAATTCAATAGATGATAATCAAAGACTTCAACAAAATGAGCACCTATATTTTTAGGGCGAGTCAAATTAGAACTGACTCTCTTAACAAAAGAAAGAGGTGAATTATATTTCTCCCTGAACCAATTATAACCTTGTTCAAGCTCTTTAACAGTCATTTTTTTTGGTTTCACTACAACATTTCTTCCGTCATATAACCTGAAATCATCTGTTACTATTCTTCCCTGTTTATTGTAATAATCATACTGTTTTGTTCCTGGATAAGGAATTATTGTGTTAACTGTAACATGCAAAATTTTATTTTTTTTTAAAAAATCAAGAGTAGTCCTGAAGATTGATTTAGTATCATTGTCAAATCCAAAAATTATTCCAAGTTTGGGTTCAATACCATAAAACCCAACAAGGGATATTTTGCCCTTTTTGCCTGTTCATATACATATTTTACTGGAAAATTCCTATATGTCGGATTTATTGTTTTTGAAAAACAAAATTTGCACTTATGGATGCAACCTCTTGATGCCTGGATAGGAGAAAGAAAAGTATAATTGCTCCAATCAATAATGCTAAGATCAGGCATTGGTAGAGAATCTATATCAACAGGCTTATCCTGAGAATATATATTTTTGAGTTTGTTATTCTCAAAATCCTTTATAACTTTTGGCCATATTTCTTCTGCTTCCCCAACAACTGATGCATTGCAATGCTTTAAGACCTTTTTTGGATTCGCAGTTGTATGCATCCCTCCGAAAACAACCTGAACTCCTTTTTTCCTGAAAATATAGGCAAAAGGCTCAAAAATTCCCTGCTTAAATCTGCTTATGTTAAGGACATATGCACCAGAAACAATCATAAGAATATTTAGCACGCTGAAGATATTTAAAGACTCATTTAAAATAAAAATACCAATGATTGATACAAATACAGGTGTAAAGCTCAAAAGCGGCATGGTATGAGATAACCCTGAAATAAAAACTGCCCTGTAATATAAAAAAGTTCTGGAAAGCATCACACAATGCTCCGACCAACCCAATACATATTCCAAGAATTATCATCTTAACCAAATAAACTGATCACAACAACTCCGGCAACCATTATAGCGCTTCCGAAAAGTGTCTC
>WJJD01000044.1 GCA_014729915.1 Candidatus Woesearchaeota archaeon
AAGACACTCTGTCAGGAAGAGCCAAAAACAGGCAGTCAAGATCCATCTTATTAATCTCATTAAAGCTGTATCCTGTAAATTTCAAATCAGATTCACTTTCAGGATAAAGATCTTTGACAGGCTTTCCTGAATGATTTTTTGAATTTAAAACTTTCAGTTCTACCTTCTGATGATTCAATAGAATTTTAATAAGTTCAAACCCTGCATATCCTGATGCCCCTATAATACCGGCTGACTTCATTTTCAAACAAAAGATTCTCCTTTATTTATTGAATATTCAATTATCTCTTTCAGGTATTTAGGCCCTATATTTTTTGAAAAAACATGCCAACTCTTTGCTTTATAAATTCCAGTGGAATTTTTTGAATAAAAGGTGTTAATATCATTTTCAGGTCTTGCTCTCCAGAAAAATTTTTTTTGATTCTCTTCAAGATAGATCCACAGATCCCGTCCAATGCCTTCTCCCTGGAATTCTTTTAAGACAGCAAATTTATCAACATAAATATTATCCTTAATTTTTTTTAAAATGATTGCTCCTTTGTAATTTTCCTCAATAATAATCTTTTCGATCTTTTGTTTAAAATAAACCTCTTTTAATTTTCTTGAAAAACTTTGCTCAAGCAAAAATTTCAGCCTGTTCTTATCAACTGAAGAAAAACTGTCCAAAACTTTTATGTCGATACCTTTTTTAATAAAAGTGCCGCTGCCTTTGATTGTGAAAAGCTCTTTTATAAGATTCTTAGGGCTTGCGATCTGCACTGAAAAATTATAATTGATATTTTCAAGAAGATCCTTTATTTGGGAGAGCTTAAGAAGCATACCTTCCGTAACTATCTTATCTTTGATAAGAGAATCATATTCTGATTTAAGATTGATATAAGAAATTATCTTTTTGTCTTTGTTCAGAATTCCTCCGGGAGAAGATAATAATATGAACTTTTTTGGTTTTATCTTTAATATCAGTTCTTTTGCAGCACAGTCCGCATTTATATTGAACAAATTTCCTGATTCATCGTATCCTAAAGAAGAAACAACAGGAATTTTTTTGTTTCTTATGGACTTTTTAATCATATCAGTATTTACTGATTTAATTTCTCCGACAAATCCTAATCTTTTATTTTTTGCCTTTTTACAGAAAAATATATCTTTTGTTAGGGACTCTGCTTTGCCGTTATTTTCGTTAATTTTTTTTACCAGATTTTGGTTGATATTTTTCATCACAGAGACAATCACACCAAGTTCTTTTTCTCCTGTGATTCTTTGTCCGTCTATCTTTTTTGTATTGATATTGTTTTTTTTAAGAGCAGCTTTGATCTGGGGTCCTGCCCCATGAATTATTACAGGGTAAAGCCCGAGATCATAAAGATAGCAGAGAGTATCTGCAACCTTATCTATCTCCTGTTTCAGGATATTTCCTCCTATCTTTATCACTGCAAATTCATAAGCAGGAGTCTTTGTATACAGGTTCAGATACATCAATGCCTGGTCTTTTTCTCCAGTATTTGAAAAAAAATCAATAATTAAATTGGCATGTTTCATTTTAATATCTCTGTAACAAGCTTTTCCAAAATAAAAAGCCCTTTTTTATAATTATTAATATCAATGAATTCATCAGGCTTGTGAGCCTGTTCAAGTTTTCCGCATCCCAGAATTACTGCCGGACAGCTAAAAAAGCTCATCTCTGAAAAAGCACTGAATCCCTGTGGCTTTTTACTGCAGATCTTTTCAGCTTTTCTTATGAGTTCATTATCAGGATCAGTTTCAGAGGATTTAAGCCGTTTGCTTTTTACTATGATTTTTGAATTGATATTTTTTTTTATAAGATGAATAATTTTTTCATTGTAATATTCAGGTGTTGTTCTTGCATCAATAGTAAATTCGCATTTTTCAGGGATGATATTATGAGAGACTCCTGCAGATATCTTTGTAACACTTAATTTCGGAAAACCAAGCAGCTTGTGCTTTTTTTCGAACCTTATCTCAGAGAGTTTTTTGATGTCATCAACAGCATTCACGATTGCATTCTCTCCTTTTTCAGGAGTTGAGGCATGAGCTCTTTTTCCAGTTGATTCCCCTTTTAATATGACAAGGCCTTTCTGGCAGGAGCAGGGAATCAGTCCGGTGGGCTCAGTTATTATTGCGTAATCAGGTTTTTCACATTCACCTAAAACAGTTTTGATTCCGGAAAGGTCAGTCTCTTCTCTTGTTGTAAATGCAAAAATAACTTTCCCATTCAATTTATTAGGTTTTAATCCCGAAATCAGCTTTAATAAAAGAGCGACATTTGATTTGTTGTCTGATGCTCCGAGACCATAAATCCTGTTTTCTTTTATCATTGGAGAAAACGGATCCTCTGTCCATGATCCGCCTGCAGGAACAGTATCAATATGTGAAACAAGCATCACTGTCTTTTTTCCGGAGCCCGTCTTTACTATGAGATTGTCACCGATTCTTTTTGGCACTATCTCCAGTTTTTTAAGGTGTTTTTCTAAAAAATCCGCAATCTCTTTCTCATTTCCCGAGACACTGTTTATAGAGATTAATTTTTTTAAGAGTTCAGCCATTTTTTATGCTCCATATCTTTTGCTGCATTGTATATAATT
>WJJD01000045.1 GCA_014729915.1 Candidatus Woesearchaeota archaeon
AACCAGATGTCATTGAAAGAAGAGATAGATGAGCTTGTGATTGAGTGCAATAAAGATACAAGAGAGTTAATTGAATTAGTTCTTCCTGATATAACAACAACCGCAAGAGCAAAAGATATTGTTTTCGGGAAAGGGGATATAAAAGTTGATGAGAAGGTCAGGATCAGGATAAAGTAGGCAGATTAATCATACCCTGCAAGTTCATGAGCAGCCAAAGTGCAACCGATAAGTCCTATATCAGGATTTATTATCTGATAGATTGGAATATTTTTTGTATAATTATTTCTTGAAACAGGATTCTTCATCAACCCTTTTTGGAATAATCCTACATAATGCTCATGATGCGCTTTTTGTTCTCCTTTTTCATCTGATCCAATGTATTTTCCTGCTATTCCTCCTGCCAATAACATTAAGTCCGGCCCTTGAGCCATTATAGCATCTCTTGCTGCTCTTCCATACATTTCAAAAAAGAGGTCTAAAGTTCTATCAACTAAGAGCAAATCTCCTCTATTATATTCTCCAATCTCTGATCCGATCTGTGTAATTTCATTGTTACGGACTTTTTCATCTATTATGCCAAATAATTTTTCATATTCCTCTTTGTTTTGTCTGTAATCTCTTTTTAAATTCCAAATTTCTTCTAACATATTTTTCCATTCTCTAAGAGGCACCTTATTAAATAAGGTTCTGAAAATATTTGTCTTAATAATTTCCTTGTATGCCCTGCTGATATTTCCAATCCCTCGTGCGGAGACAAAATCTTCATATTCAAGACTAATAACTTTTTCATCTAATTCATCTGTCCTGTAATCAGTAATTAGATTGTTTATTAATTGTTCAATTCCATGATTTGAAACTGAAGCAGGAATATGACCTCCCTCACAGGGTCTTGGTAAAACTAATTTCTTTTTATTTAGCTCTTTTTGGATTGATTTTTTAATTCTTTTTTGTAAAAAATTTGGAAAATATTGATATAATCTACCAAAAATTTCTGATAAACAGACCATTGATTTTTCTGCAACAAGTTCATCAGGATATTTTTCGGATTGGGTTGATACTGCACCCAGTCCAGTGCCCGGACCAATACAACCGATAACTTCAATATTTTCAGGATCAGTTCCTTTCTGAAGACAGGCAGCTTCTTGAGTGTTTTTATAATCAATATAAGGCAGGGCATATCCAATTGCACCAAAATCATTAATTATCATTGCCTTAGAAATTCCATAACTATATAAATCCCTAATTTTAACTTCTATGTTATCCCTCTGGGAAATCCGGCAACTTTGACCGTTATCAAGCACAGGCCCTGCAGGAGCTAACACAGCAGCCTTAAACTCACTTATTCCGTGATTTTTTGCCCTTCTACCAAAATCTTCTATTATGTCAATGATTGATAAGCCTCCTGTTATCTCTCCATCGATTTTGGCAGTATCATAATCAACCTTTGCTAAAATCTTTGGCTTTCCGTTTTGCATTGCGGCAGCGGCAAGCCTGAAATTAGTTGCACCCAAGTCCCCTACAAGATAAACAGGACTTTCAATAGAACTAATCCTATCATTATAGTTTTCTGATAAAACAAGGTCATCAATATCCATTTTACATCTAATTTATTCTCAAGAAAGGTTCCTGAGACTTATTCAGCCTCTTTTTTAATAAGGGATATTATATTTTATATATAAAAATTTCTAAAATCCAAAATCCAGGAAATATTCTTAAAATCCAGGCATTGCATGTCCCTAAAAATATCAGTATGAATATAACTATCAGATGAATCATAGAATCTTTAAAAAATAAAAATAATAAAAATACTGAAAAAAAGATAAAAACAAGCTTTCTAGATTGCCTGTGATCCGGAGACATTTTTTTTACCAAACAGATTTGATGTATAATCATTTATTGATCTTATTGAATCAATAAATGAATCGTAAAATGTCCTCTGTTCTGGGATGTAAGCTGCAGGTTTCCGCAGTTTTTCCTGAAAACAAGGATAATTATTGTCAGTTGCAGCCTCTCCATACATACAGACTGCACTGATGCTTGTTTTCCTGAGATTTTCTACTAAAGAGAGGGTATGTTCTCTTTCTGGAATATTTTTTATTCCATACTTCTTATCAAGGTACGACTCAAAAAGACCCGATAAAAAGCCGCCTATAACCGGTATCCTCTTAATCCCTTCATAAATGTCATAGGTCTTATCCACTGCATTTTTAATGATTCCAAAACCTCTGTTTACTGTGTTTCCGTAATTAATATACCATTCAGATGTGTTCTTGTGGTTTTCTCTTAAAGCCCTTGATTCTTCAAGTGTGTGCTTTAAGCTGCTCAACTCATCCCTGTAAAATAGTTTTATTATGAACGGCATTTCTTCAATGTGTTCTTCAATTCTGTACTCAAGGTTGTCTAACATTTAAATCACCTCATAAAGTTTACCTTTGAGGTAAAGGTAAAACACAATCTATTTATATATTTTTCCTTTTCTATAAAGGTAAACATGAAAAAACAGAAAAAGTTCTTAATAAACAGGACATTAAATGAGCTCTTGTTAAAAGTAATCTCAGGTGTCAATTATGCAAGCAAAATAGCTTTTGAGACAGGAAAATCAATACCTGTTGTTTATCGGCAGCTGGATTCATTGGTTGGTTTTGGTATCCTGGATAAAAAAAGATCAGGAAAAAAAGTAGTCTACGAGATTAACTGGATGAATCTTTCTGATATAATCTCTTCAACACTGTCTTTTGATATTGAAAAAATAAGAGAGATAACAAAAGCAGAAGAAAAAGAGACTGAGTTAATAAAAGAGATAAATCATCTTGTTACAGGAATCCCTCCTGAATTTTTCAATGATGAAAAAAAAATAAATAATCTGGTAAAAGAATTTTTAGAAAAACCATCAGTTCTTATTCTCTTGGAGAAATTTTTTACAGACATTGAAAAGACCGGAGAAGAGATGATTGAATACAACAAAATAGCGTTTAACAAAAGCATTGATCTTTTTTTTGATTCTTTTGGTATGCTTACAGATGAAGAAAGGAAGGATTTTGTCGATGAGAAAATAAATTCAGACAAAGATGATATAAAAAATTTTTTGAAATACTGCAGGCTACGGTATCTACAGAAAAAGCTTAAGGATCCGAGAAATAAATTAGTCAGAAATTTAGTAGAAAAATAAATTATTGTTTATCTTTTAACTTCTCGATTTCAAAAAGCAAACCTGTTATGAGCATTTTCCAGTCAGGTCTTAAATCTTTTGGAATATAATGGTTCGTGGAATTTTGTATAGTTTTGTAATTTGTTTTCAGGAGCTTAAGCTTTTTTATAATTGAATCAAATATATTTTCTTTGATCTCATAAAATTTCTTTAATTTTTGTATTGAAAATTTTACTTTTTTAAAATCAAAGTCGGATTTTAATGAGTAATATAAATCAAAAATATCTTTACCTTCATTCCTGGTATATAGTGTAATAAATTTCATTGCAATTAAATTTTCAAAAGAATAGATGTTAAAAATACAGGGGTTTGTTTCTATATATTTTGATTTAACAAGAACTTTTTGAGATTTAAATAATAATTTTTTCAATTTTAAATAAAATTCAACCTGCACCTTGTCTTTGTGGTCTAGTTCATTAATGTAATAACAATCAAATTTTAGAGTTTCATTCATTAATCTTGGTTTGTCAATATCAAATCCCTGAATCTTTTGAATATATTCATTACATAATTTTATTTTTTTTTTATTATCTTTGTCTAAAATAAAGTCAATATCAATATCTTCACTAAACCTGTTATATCCTGTTTTTAACAGATAGACTCTGTTAATAGCTGTTCCCCCTTTCATAATAAAATTATCACCAAGAATCTTTGATAATTGCGATAATAAATTAGATATCTTATCTTCTTTTGATATATAATTTAAACTCAATCCCTTTATTAAAGCTGTTCTTCTAAGTATTGTTAAATCAAGCATTTTTTGTATTGTCAATTAATTTCCATTTTTTTATATATTTACCTTTTCCGGGCAAACCCGGATCAAGCTTGGTATTATTTTTTACTTTTTTTGAAAAATAATTTATTATTTTTTTAGGTGCTAATTTGTGTGATTCTAAAATATATCCAGTTCTTTGATGCAGTGATGAGCTTGCATGTTTTTCAAAATATTTTAAAAAAGAATCCCAATCTAGCTTTCCAACTAACTTTATTGCTTTAATAATATTATTATATCCGATGTATTTTGGCTTATAAAAACAATCAAAAAAAGTTTTATCAGGAGTAGAAACAATATACTTATCTTTTTTAATAAACCCATAAGCTTTTTCACCGAAATTGATAATTTTAATTATATACTGACCTAATTCTAGTTCTTTTGATTTGTTGCTGGTTATCAAATAGATTGTGAATGGTTCATAATCTAATAAATTATGAATCTTTAATGCAGAACTAAATCCTATATAACCTTTATATAAACTTTGCGCGATATTGAAAGGATCTTCTATCACAGGTTCTTTTGAAGGAGTTTTATTAATTAAATACAACCCTTTTTTTAAATTATATAGATACCCTTTATTCATTAGTGAATGCGCAATCTTATTGATATTTTTTTTTCTGAATAAGTGTTTTAGTTCATCATTGGAAATAACATTCCTGTCTTTAATTAAATTAAATATATCCTGTTCTGATTTTGATAAATAGATATTTTTCATAAGATAATTATTAAAAAGAGAATTATATTTATAAAATTATCTATAGATTATGATGTTATTTGATTTTTTTAAATTAACTGACATAAATTTATGATATTTGAACACATAACCAATATTATGTTTTCTTTATTATATAAGCGTCTCCCTTATCCTCGATCTCATAGCCTTTCTCTTTTATCTCATCCCTTAATTTATCTGCAGTTTCCCAGTCCTTTTCTTGTCTTGCTTTTTCTCTCTTTTCAGCAAGTTCTTTTATTTCTTCTGGAATCTTTTGTTCTTTAAACTCCATGATTCCTAGGACCTTGTCAAACTCCATCATAAGATTGTATGCTTGAAGTGCATCCTGCCTTGAGATTTTATCTTCGGAAATCAGCTTATTGATATCTTTCATGAATTCAAATATGACTGCAAGACCTCTTGAGATATTTAAGTCATGGTCCATTGTATTCTCAAAGTCCTGCTTTGATTTTTTTATCTTGTCAGAAATTTCAGGATTGTCTTTTTCGGATTTTACAGCCTTGAGATTCCTTAGAAATTCTTTAAATTTAGCGATGTTTTGTTCAGCGGAATCAAGTCCTTCAAAAGTGAAGTTCAGTTTCTGCCTATAGTGGGTTGACATCAATAAGTAACGGACAGCTTTTGGTGAATATCCTTTATCAAGGATATCTTTTAATATATAGAAATTCCCTTTGCTCTTTGACATCTTTTCCCCTTCAACAATTAAGTGGGCGCAGTGCATCCAGTAATTCACAAAATTTTTTCCGGTGCAGGCTTCACTCTGCGCAATCTCGTTTTCATGATGAGGAAAAACAAGGTCAACCCCGCCTGTATGGATGTCAAAAGTCTCTCCTAAAAATTTCATTGACATAGCAGAGCATTCAATATGCCAGCCGGGCCTTCCCTTCCCGATATCAGTTTCCCAAAAGACATCTCCATCCTTTTCTTCATATCCTTTCCATAAGGCAAAGTCATTTGCAGAATCCTTCTCATATTCATCCTGCTTAACCCTTGCTCCAGCTTTCAGATTCTCAAACTTGATTTTTGATAGTTTCCCGTATTCTTTGAATTTGGATACATCATAATAAACAGAACCATCATCACTCTTATATGCAAAATCTTTATCCATAAGGCATTTGACAAGATTTGTCATCTCAGGGATAGTTTCAGTTGCTTTTGGATAATGATCAACCCTTTGGATATTTAATGCATCCATATCTTCCATGAAATATTTTGTGTATCTTTTTGTAAATTCCTGAAGAGAGATGCCTTCTTTTTTAGAATCTCTTATTGTCTTGTCATCGACATCAGTAATGTTCATCACATGCTCTATTTCATAGCCTTTGAATTTTAAGTATCTTCTCAATAGGTCAGAAAAGATGAAGCTTCTCCAGTTTCCGATATGGGCATAATTGTAGACAGTTGGTCCGCATGTATAGATCTTGGCAACACCTTTTGTCACAGGCTTAAATTCCTGTTTTTTTCTTGTTAGAGTATTATAGATTTGAAGTGTCATTTTAAGAATAGAAAAGAAGTTTTATATAAAAAATTACCTTATGAATTTCTTTAAGAAATTCATTATTGAAATTTTTTTGTGTACATAATTTAAGGTTTTTTTGAATTAATTGGATTCAGTTTGTAGTAAAACAACATCATCAAGACCTTTAAAATCATAATCTTTTGTAACTAATTTTGAATTATTTTCTTTGGAACTTAAATAAATCAATGCGTCAGCAATACCAAAACCTGACTGGTTTTTTCTTATTTTTTGTTTTAACCTTCCTGATTTCACACAGGCAGAAAAACTTAAGTGTATTATTTTTGATTTGCTGTTTAAAAATTTAAAAAAAGGAGTAAAATTTTTGTTGGTTCCTGCAAATTTGTGAGAAAGTTCAGCAATTGAAATAATGCATGTCCCGGTTTCTTTTGTTTCCACAATATCTTTAACAAATTGCTGCTGCCATTAAAATATTCCAGCCATGCAGAAGTATCCAATAAATACTCAATACACATTAAATTCCATCCTGTCTTTTTTTTTAAGATTCTTTAGCATCTGAAATGTTTTTTCTTTTACCTGGATGCTTGTTGCCACGATTATAATTATTATTATAGAGAACTTTGAATTACCTATAGATTGATCTCTATTTTCAGATGTTTATAGAGAATAATTCAAAGTTCTTCTTAAAGAATTTTGATGTTTTTCAAAATTTTCTATAGTTGTATTTATAAAAGTTCATTTTCCACCAGTCTTTGACTTTTTAAAAATTTCTCACTGGACAAACTGGACATTCTCACACAACATTTAAATAGAAAATAAACATAATTTTTTTTAAAGGGGTGGTTTTGAAGTGATTTTTATTAAGTATTAGTTTATGAAAAATGAGACTGCTGTTGAAATTAAGAGCAGAAAAGGATTTTTCCTATGATAAAAAATATTTCCACAAACTAAGAGGATTTCTTTATTCTTTATTAGACGGGACAGAATATAATCCACATAATAATGAAAGCTATAAGCACTTTTGTTTTTCAAATGTTTTTCCTGTCAAAGATTTTAAAAAAGGGGATATAAGAAATTTATTGATTTCTTCTCCGGATAAGAATTTTTTAAGGTTTTTATGCGGCAGATTATACGAAATCAAACAATTTAAGGAAGATATCTGTATCGGAGAGTACTTTTTCAGGCTTGCAGCTGTAAATTATGTTAAAACGTTTATTGATAGTTCTGTGGAATTAATTACAGGAACTCCGATTGTAATCAGGATTCCTAAGTATAATTATAAAAAATACGGGATTAAAAGCAAAAGACCCTATGAATATTGGCGAAAAGAATATGATTTTACAGCTTTTATAAAACAACTTACAGAAAACTTAATTAAAAAATATAATGATATTTATGATGAAAATATTAAAGATATAAATTTATTCCAGGAATTTATTTTTAAAAAAGAGGTGTGTGTTCACAGGATTGAGAATGGAAAAGAAGTAAAGACAGTCGGAAGCTTATGGAAATTTAAGTTTGATCATCTGGATAAACTGCACAGGAAAATACTGTGGGTGGGATTGGAATCCGGGTTTGGTGGGTTGAATTCAAGCGGATTCGGGTTTATGAATGAGGTAGAAAAATGAAACTGAAAATACCTTTTTTTGACATTTTAGATGCATTTGAAAATGCATCTTATGAAAACCATTATTTTATTGATACGAAAAATCATAAAATTATTTTTATTAGTGAATATGAGACGGATTCTGAAAAAAGATATGAAGAACTCAATCCTGAAGAAGTTATTGGGTTTGAAGAAAGGACTCCTGATCAGGATTATAGGATTATGCAGTCATTTGTTTACAAGATTAAGGATGAAAATGTTTCCGAAGAGTTTATTAATGCATTAAACAGAAGCAAGCCATTCAGGAACTTCAGAGATCTTTTAAACAAATATTCTATGCTAAGCGAAAAATGGTTTGAACATAGAAATAAAGAAATCACAAATGAGGCAATGAACTGGCTTTGTGATAATGATATAGAGTTAGAAGATAAGAGTTTCATGCCAAAGATTGAGATCAAAGAACTTGAAAAAGAAAAAGTTAATTTTCCGGAAGGTTTTAAGAATTTCGGAGGGATTGAATGCATGAACTGCAAAAACAGGAAAAAAATTAAGACAAGGTATTTCCAATTAAGTCATGATATTGAAAACAGACTTATTGATAAACAAATAAAAAAGATCATGAAGGATAAATACGGGATAGAAAAATATGGTCATATTAGCGGAGGAGAAAAAGAAATCTTAACAAGTGCAAAGTGTCCGAAGTGTGGAAGTGAGGATGTGTTTATGGATTTTGCAAGAAAATGAAGAAGAAA
>WJJD01000046.1 GCA_014729915.1 Candidatus Woesearchaeota archaeon
GACTTATGACAGGCCCCCAAAAAAATGGGCGGACAAAACAAGGTTTTTAAAAACAATCAAGTTTCTGTTATCAGAAAGATCAGATAACATAACTGGAAAATTTATCCATATTTATGATAATTGGGAAAAATTCGAACCAAGTATATCAGAATCCGATATGTACACATTAAGAAGGGTTGAGCCGGAAAGAT
Source organism: Candidatus Woesearchaeota archaeon (assembly GCA_014729915.1). Classification (GTDB taxonomy): domain Archaea; phylum Nanobdellota; class Nanobdellia; order Woesearchaeales; family GW2011-AR15; genus WJJD01. Next base: position 192 of record WJJD01000046.1, read on the forward strand.
GAATGTCGCGATAATAGGCTGCGGATTGATAGGAGAAAAAAGAGCTTCTTCAATAAAGGGGTTGGCAGAGCTTGAGATTGTTGGGGATATTGATGAAAAAAGAGCATCTTCCATAGCAAAAAAATATAACTGCAGATACACAGATAATTGGAAAAAAATAATTAATGATTCCGAAATAGATATTGTAATTGTAGCTACTTCCAACAATGTTTTAGCTGAAATAACAACTGAAGCTATAAAAAAAAATAAGCATGTCCTCGTTGAAAAGCCGGGAGCTAGAAATCTTGATGAGATCAATGAAATGCTTGCTGCTTTAAAAAACAGCAGCTCAAAAGTCAAGGTCGGCTTTAACCACAGGTATCATCCAATGATACAAAAAGCTAAAGAGATGATAATTAACAGAAAAATCGGGGAGCTCATGTATATAATCTCATTGTATGGACACGGAGGAAGACAAGGATATGAAAAGGAGTGGAGAGCAGATAAGAAAATTTCTGGAGGAGGAGAACTTTTAGATCAGGGTGTGCACGTATTGGATCTTGGAAGATATTTTTTCGAGGAAGAATTTAAAGAGATTTTTGGTATGCCACTTACCTGCTACTGGGATATGGAAGTTGAGGATAATTGTTTTGCCACTTTAAAAACAGAAACTGACAAAGTTCTTCATATGCACGTCTCATGGACAGAATGGAAAAATAGATTTTTTTTTGAGATCTATGGAAAGCTTGGAAAGATAAGAATCGAGGGACTTGGAGGGAGTTACGGCCAGGAAACATTGACTTTCTTTGACATGGGCTCGGTCTCAAGAAAGCCTGACATCTATTCATATAAAGCAGGTAAGGATGATAATTCATGGAGATTAGAATTTAAAGAATTATTATCAGCAATAAAACAAGACAGTCAGCCAAAAGGCAATCTTAATGATGCATATGAAGCAATAAAGATAATAAAAAAAATTTATAAAGTAGATAAATAATCTATCGAATTATATAAATGAATTCAAAAAATGCCCTCGAATGGCACAAAAAAGATGATGCATTAAAAGTAGCTCGTAGAAAGATTTTGCTAAATATTTGCAAAGGAAAAAGAATATTAGATATAGGAGGAGGAATTGGAAAAACTGCATCTTATTTATCCAACAAAGGATATTCAGTTACAGTATTAGAAAAAAATAAAGAATTTATAAAATATGGCAAATCTAAAAATAAAAGAGTAAAATTTATTCAAGGAAATGCATATAACCTTAATTTTAACGAAACATTTGATGAGGTTCTGATTGAGGAAGTTATTGAGCATGTTAAAGATCAGAAAAGAATGGTTAAAGAAGCAAGAAAAGTATTAAAAAAAGATGGTAGAATAATTATTAGTACTCCAAATAAATGGGTATATCGAGCTTGGCTTGCTATAGGTAGATTAGTATATTTTAGGTGGAACGAATTATTCTTGCATGTACCTGGACATATATCAGAAATTAATACTAATGAACTTAAAAATTTATTAGATGAGTTTAAAAAAGTGAAGATTTATGGAGTAAATTATTTCTTTGATGAAGTAGCAAAAAAACATTCATCCTTAGGTATTGGTATTGTTGCAGTAGCACAAAAATAATAAAAAAATTAGTTTTTATTGAACTCTTCCCATGACTTCAAAAATTCATCAATCGTGCTTTTGGTCCTTGGGTTCCATGGAAGCTTCTTAAGGATAGGAGTAGGAATTGTCAATATATGGGCTCCTGAAAGCATTGCTCTATTTATATGCGAGACTTGTCTGAAGCTTCCTAAGATTATCTCTGATTTTATGTTGTGCCTTTCAAATATCTCTGCTGTCTCACCTACTATCAGTTCAGAATTGTACCCCATATCTTCCATCCTTGCCCAGAACAAGCTAACAAATGTTGCTCCGGCTTTTGCTGCAAGCACAGCCTGCTTGGTTGACATGCAGGCAGTGACATTTGTCTTTATATCATTTTTATTCAGTATATTTACAGCCTTCAGTCCTGTTATTCCCATAGGAATCTTTACATTGACATTATCACCCCAGGCCGCATATTTTTTCGACTCAGTTATCATCTCATGCAGGTCATTTGTTGTAACTTCAATACTGACCGGGCCGTCAACAAGGTCAATTATCTCTTTCATCCTTGTCTTAAAATCAACACCCTTTTCTTTTGCAACAATGCTCGGGTTAGTAGTGCATCCGTCAACAATTCCCCAGCTTATGAGTTCTTTTAAGTCCTTTAAATTTGCAGTATCAGCAAATATCTTCATTTCAAATCCCCTCCTATTTTTATTATGTCAACAGCCTCAGAAAAATTTTTCACAATAAAATCAGGCTTTATTTTCTTTTCATGCATTATATTGCAAAGTGAGCAATTCACTTTTGATATCATTATTGTTTTATTACACTCTTTTCCTGCCTGAATATCGCTCAGGTTGTCTCCAATAATAAATGATTTTTTAAGATCCAGACCATGTTCTTCTGCAGCTGTTTTAAGCATGCCTGGTTTTGGTTTCCTGCAGCTGCATTCACCTGTATGGTCAGGATGATGCACACAATTGTAAACCCAGTCAACTTTTAATTTATCTTTCATATATTGGTTAATCTTCTCAAGATCATGTTCTTTAATATACCCGAATGCAACCCCCGGCTGATTAGAAACCACAATAATTTTAAATCCTATTTTTTTCAGGTCAGATATGCCTTTTTTAACACCAGAAAGAACTTCAAATTCATCAAGGTTTCTTGCACTATATATACCTTTCTCATCATGATAGAGCATCTTGTTAATTACTCCGTCCCTGTCAAGAAAAATTGCCTTATTCATCCTTGATCATTTGTTTTAATCTGAAAACAATCATGTGATGCAAAACAACATGAAATGCCTCAACATGAGGTGTCGCATCAAATGGAACAACAATACAGCAGTCAGCCATCTTTTTCATAGCTCCCCCATCAAATCCGCTCATTCCCAATGCTTTCCCGCCATTATCCTTTGCATACTGCAGTCCTTTTAACAAATTTTGCGACCACTCGCCTGCATTACCCTCCCCGCTTCCTCCATGCACACTTATTGCCATTGCAATATCTCCTTTTTGAAAAAAATTCTGCAGCTGCCCGAGATAGACATTTTCCCAGCCCTCATCATTTATCCAGGCACTTACAAGAGGAACATTATCAAACAATGAAATTCCCTTGAATCTTTTTTTCCCCTTAACAATTGCGGTCTTTGAAAGGTCAGCAGCAAAATGAGTAGCAGTTGAAGCACTTCCCCCATTTCCAAAAATAAAGATTTGAGAATCGTTTTTCCATGCATCAAACAATATAGTTATAAACTTTTCAACATCATTTTTATCAATATTGTCCAGTATCTGCTTTGATTCTTTAAAAAAGTTTTCTATATATTCAATGTTATTCATTTTTCACCTCTGGTTAAGAATTATTTTCGTTCCATCAAAATCAAACTTGAATGGAAACTCATGGAGTTCCTGTTCTTTCATTGCGCTCCTAAGCATCTCGTGGTGGTTTTCTTCAGCATAAAACATGAAAAAACCTCCACCACCCGCACCCATGATCTTGCCTCCCAAAGCACCGTTTTTTAATGCAGTTTCATACCATTTGTCAATATCTGGGTTGCTCATCTTGTTTGTGAGCTGCTTTTTTGTCTGCCAATGAATGTTCAGCCATTGGCCGAATCTTCTTGTATTACCTTTTTCTAAAGCAGACTTAATTTCATTTCCGATCTTTTTTATTTTTCCGAGATATTCCATCTTATCATAATCTTTCTCTGCTTCCTGCTTCTGGGATTTCAGGACCGTAAATGAGCTTCTCCTTACTCCAGTATAAAAGAGCAAAATATTCTCTTCAAGTTCTTTTATTGTGTCCCATGAAATATCTAATGGAGTGATACTCACATTACCTTTCTGGCTGATATTCATATTCATTATTCCTCCAAAAGAAGCAATATATTGATCCTGCTTTCCAACTGGATCTTTTAAAATATCCATTTCTATATGGCATGCCTCTTCTGCAATTGTTTTTTTGGATACATATTCACCCTTATAAAGATGCAGTGCATTTAAAAGACCCGCAGTAAAAGACCCGGAGCTTCCAAGACCAGTTCCTGAACTTATGTCAGCAATTGAAGTTATTTCAATCGGCTCCTTGATGTTAAGAAGACTAAGTGCTTCTCTTATCAAAGGATGCTCAATTTTTTTGTTATCATTAACTTCTTCAATCTTAGAATACTTTATCAGGCTCGTATTATGGAATCTTTTGTTCACGCTTATATACATGAATTTGTCGATTGCTGCACTTACTAATGACCCTCCATTTTTTGTATAATAATAAGGAAGATCAGTGCCTCCCCCTCCAATAGAAATTCTCATCGGTGTTCTTGAAATTATCATTTTATTTTGACTAATAAAAAACTACTATATAAATTTTTTGTAGAAAGATTTAAATACTAGTAATTCAAATAATTATTTTTGATAAAAAAATGCAGGTTGTTATTGTTTGTGGAGGCCTTGCAACAAGGCTGCATCCTATTACAGAAAAAATCCCGAAATCATTGATCGAGATAAAAGGAAAACCAATACTTTATTACCAGATTAAACTTTTAAAAAAGCAAGGAATAAAGGACATAATCCTTTGTGTGGGACATCTTTCAGAAAAAATCATTGATTATTTCAAGGACGGAAAGAAATTTGGGGTTGAGTTAAGATACAGCCTTGAAGACAGGGCTTTAGGCACTGCAGGTGCTGTAAAAAATATCAATGAAAATCTTTTGCAAAAGAAATTTTTTGTCCTATATGGAGATGTGATAACTGATGTTTCTTTTCAGGATATGCGGAATTATCATGAGAATAATAATTCTGCAGCAACAATTCTGATCAGAGAAAAAAAAAAAATCGGTTCAAGCCTGATAAATCTAAATAAGAATTTTATGATCACTGATTTTATTGAAAGACCCAGCAAGGATCAGATTGAATATTTCAAGAATCTTGGGAAAAAAAACTGGGTAAATTCCGGATTATATCTTCTGGATAAAGAAAAATTGGATTATATTCCGGTTAATAAGAAATTTGATTTTGCATATGACCTGTTTCCCAGTTTGATTAAAGAAGAGGAAAATGTTTTTGGGTTTCCTTTGAACGGATTCTGGAGGGAGCTTGGGAAGATTGACAGAATTGAGAGCTTTCAGAAAGCGATAGGGGTATTCTGAAAAACGACTAAGAATCACAATTAGTATAGGTTACTAATATAACAAAACCAGAGTATAAACTATACACAACGTAAAAATTGAGAAATGTCAGGAAAAAGAGATATAAAAAAACAAGAGTAAATTCAATAAA
>WJJD01000010.1 GCA_014729915.1 Candidatus Woesearchaeota archaeon
ATCTAACGGTAATGTAATTGTGAAGATGTCAAATGATTTTGGTGAGGGGATTCCCTTCCGCACCCTCAGGCCTTCCGAAATCAGTGATGTCCTTAAAGAAATGGAGTATGGTGACCAAAGTGATTGTTATGCTGAATCTATCTGGCGTGTTACTGCAGGCATTCCTGAAGCAGTAAAAATATTAATTGAAAAAGGAAGTCCGTCTTTAAGTCTCAGGGATCTTAGCGATCTTGTCATGAAAGAGTATGTTTATCCAACTTTTCTTCAAAAAAAAGGCAACAAGGAAAAAAAAATATTAGACCTCTTCAGTATCCTGAAAAGATTCAAGCCAAATTTTTCTTATGAAGATATTTCTAATATAGATATGTTTCATGCATATGAAGATCTTGCATCTAATGGAGCTGTGAGGGATCAAGACATTTTTGACCTTCAATTAGAACCGAGATTAGCCAGAATCGTCCGAGTTAACCAAAAACTCAGGGATTTAGGAACATATTCAGAAGATCAGAGGTTTGCTGCTGACCTTTCAAGGAGCCAGGCAGATTTATGGTATTCAGAAATAATAGGAAATTTAGAAACAGATCCAAAGCAGGACAAATATGATGTAGAATGGACTACAGAAAAAGTTGAGAGATTCTTAACAAAAGAATGGAATGATCAGGTTTCTTACATGGCTGAACATCTTTTTGAACATTATTGTTCTAAAGGAAGGACTGAAAAACAGGCAGCGGCATATTGCAGAAGAGTTGCAACTAACCTTTTTAAAAAATCCATAGACCTTGCTCAAAAACTAGAAGATTCGTATATTGATGGAATTAATCTTAAAGATTTTGTGTCTGAAACAATAAAAGAAAAAGTAAAGCCGGAGATCTATGAGACAATAGCTTCTTTAGAATATGAATCTTTCTGAAAGCAAAGTTTTGTTATAATAACAAGGGAAATGTTTGTTCAGGAGGAAAATTATAGTTTTTCCTCCTGAATTTTTATCTAAGAACATTTAAATATTAAATTTTATTTTAAATTAAAAATGAGAAGAAAGGCGTTTCGGGTCGGAAAAAGTTCTACAGCTGTATGTCTCCCGTCCGGCTGGATAAAATCCCATCAGATTTTTCCGGGGGATGAACTTGAGCTGGAAGTCAAGACAAAAACAATCACAGTCTCTGTTGTAAAACCGAAAATTCCTGCTGAAAAAGAAATAATCTGTACAGGAAAAAATATTTTTCTCAGAAGGTATCTGAACTTAGCTTATAAACAGGGCTTTGATATCATAAAAGTGAAGTTTGATGATGAAAAGACTCCTGACAAGATCAAAGAAGAGCTTGATGAGCTTACAGGGATTGAAATTTCGGATTTTTCAGAAAAATCAATCACTCTTAAAACAATCATGGCTGAAAAAGAAAAGGCATTTCCGGTCGTGTTAAGAAGACTTTTTTTTTTAACAGAAGAGATTGCTGATCTTAGCCTTAAGAATATTAAGAACAAAAATGAAATAGACATACCCAAATTAGAAAAAGAGTCAAACAGGCTATGCAACCTTATTGAGAGGCTTATTAATACTGAAAATTTCAGATCTGAAAAACCGGCAAGCATCCTTTTGAGCACAGCCATTCTTCTTGAGATGATATGTGATCATTTCAGGGACTTAAACAATATCAGGGAAAAATCAGAACAGGATATTTTTGATTTTCATAAAAAAGTCAATGAATACATTAAAAAAATTCATAAAGATTACTATGATTTCAATCTCCAGGAAATATCTGAATTAAAAAAACAGAGAAAAAATCTATTTAAACTCGGAAAAAATGTTATTAAAAACGAAGGTATGAGAGGACATTACCTTCTTGGAATCACTGAAAAACTTCATCATCTCGAGATTCTTTTGTTCTCTTTCAAGTAGTATCAATTAAGTCTTTCCTGTAACCGGATTCATTCAAAGCTTTCCGGAATAATTTATAAAAAGACCCTGAGCTTGGATCTTTTCTGATAACAGGGTTGTTCCCCATTGTCTTTAAATATCCCCGGGCTGTATGAAAATCATCTCTTGCAATATAGGTATTGACATACATGGAGCAGACAAATAGTTCCAGTCTTTCAACCTGCATTAGCAGTTTTTCAGATAGTTTATCTATCTCCTCTTTTTGGAGCAATCTCTCATATCCCAGATTCTGAGGGAGCAATGAATCCTGATAAGAGGTAAGATAATTTCCGATCAATCTTTGTTTCTCCTTTCTTGTTAATAAACAGTCTTTAAAAACTGGATCCGTAAAAATTATTGCAAGGTCTTCTAATCTAATACCTGAGTGAAACTTTGGATCGACGACTGACACTTTTCCATTATTATAAAGGAAATTTTCGATTCTAGTATCACCATGAAAAACACCGAAAAATAGATTTTGTAAAAATTTTTCCTTATCCCAGGATTTATCATCACTAAAATATCCTGAAAGTTGATATAAATCATTAGAAATCTGAGAATATAGATCAGTACCTGAATTAAAAATATCTCCAATGATTGGTTCTTCTAAATATCCCAGCCTTGAATTGATATCGCCTGATCTTCCAACAAAACTTCTAGTAAAGAATTCATGCAGAACCCTCATTCTTGTCTTTTTCAGATTAGATGCAAGAACATGGTATTTTCCTATTGCATCAACTGAAATCCCAAGAGCAGTTATAGTATCGAGACTCTTTTGTTCTAAGAGGCACTCCATATCTGTGCCTCTTTTTTCCATGACCTCAACCCTGACTGCTTTCGGAAAAGATTTATACTCTGAAAATAAAACATACGTCGGTATGATCTCTGAATAAAGATTAAGAAGGTGTCCTTTGAGTTTCTCCGGTATAAAAGAATTGCGAAATATAGATACCCAGATATCTGTTTGTTGTCTTGAACCTTTTAACGGGGATATTTTAAACACAAGATTTTCCAAAATTTTTTTTTCCTCTGGTATAAGTTCTCTTTTTAATGCCTGAATTTCCTGTCCTGAAAATCTATACAAGATAGGTTTGGTTGAGGGAAAATCCGCCTGAACAAGGGAATCTAAAGATAAACATTGCATGAACTTTTCATGAGAAAAAACAAGGGAATCTAATTCCCGGCTGTTTATTTTTGAAACTTCCTCTTTTGATAAATCATTACCTGATTGATACCTTTTTTGCCGGCTTCTTCTTATCCCGTGTAGATTTTCTAATTCTTTGATTCCTGATACCAGTCCTTTATATCTTGATTTACTCTGACCCTTCTGAGATGTAGTTTGAATGGTTAGTGGTGCTGTCATTTTTTCAGGATGTTTACAAAAATCTCTCCAAACACAAAAAAGAATATTCCTCCTGTTATCAGGTGAACTATTCTTCTTAAAAGCCTATTAATTTTAAGATCACCAAACAAAAGATAGTCAAATAAATATTCAATTACATACCTTAAAAAAATTAAAAATGTGCCGATATAAAAAACAGGAAATCTATTCAGAAGATTCGAAAGGTATGATATGACAACCATCGGAAGAATTTTTTTGAAATGCCTTATTTCAAGCTTTGCCTGGACAACCCGGTTTACCAGATAAAATCCCGACATTAACAAGGCGGCTTTTACAGAAAAAGAATAGCCAAACAGGATTATTCCAACTAAAAGATAATCAAGGATACAGTCAATTTTGTATTTTGATGACAGGATTGAAAACAAAAGATCCAGAAGCACAAATATTAGAAATACAAATAAAGTATCGTAAAATAAGAAAAAAAACAGAAATAAAACTAATGACACGGACAGAAGAATGTTCTTTTTTATCAGGATTGTCTTTTCCTGAAATTTTTGAAAAATACCTGAAATTCCTGATTTTAATAAATTCATTAACTACTTTTGGATAACAAATTAATATATATAATTTGCGGTATAAATTTCTGAAAGAAATTTATCCGGCCGGGCAGGGATAATATGAGCTGGAGTGCGGGCTGTGTGAACAGGCTTTATTCAATTTCTATTCATGGGCTTTGTTCAGCAAGACAGAAAGTAATTCAGGTATCAACTTCTTCTCTGCAACCCTTAAGTGCTGCCTGTATGTGGAGAGAGAAATATCCATCTTTTCTGCTAGATCGTTCAGCTCAGTCTTTCTCGGATAGTCATAATATCCGTTTTCTGAGGCAAGTTCAATTGCTTTTTTCTGAAGATTTGTAAGTTTCGGGATGAATCTGGGAAAATATATCTCATCTATTTTTGTCTTTTTTATGCTCTTTATTATAAATTCATCCGCATCTTTTCTTGTTTTTTTTATGAATTCATTGATGTGTGCTTTTTTCCATGAAGCAATTTCCCAGTGCTCATACCCTTTCTTGTCAACATAGACCGGCTTGAAAAAAAATATTTTCTGATTCTGGTGAGCAGTCGGTATTTCTTTGTCAACTGAATAAGAGAAAAAAACTGTATCAGACTGGCTCTCAAATTCATTGATTCTGGGATCATTTTCAAGGTCATCCTGGAATTTCTTTATTTTTTCTTTTTTTCCTCTTACTGATTCAACATGAGAGTAATACAGTTTATTTCCTTTTCTATAGAAACCGATTGGAAATCCTATCACTTCAACACCAAATTTTTTACAGCGGTTTCCAATTAGACAGTCATGTTTCCAGGAGAGCCTTGCTGACCACATAAGAATCTATGTATAATTTTGATTTATAAAATTTTTTAAATAATAAAACTTTTTCTTGTTAAGAAATATATAAAAGACCAGAAGTTCAAAAATGTTAAAAGTTTACAGGGAAAATTATTAATTTTCGCTGCCACCTTTCTGTGAACAGTGGTTTTCGCGAGCAACTTCACAGATTCTCCTTGTCTTTAAATACAAGAATCAACTCCGAAACAAAAATGAATTTCTGAAAAGAAATTCATTAGAGGAAATTCATAACCGCAACCTATAAAAATACATCTTGAATCTGTTTATTTTCATGAAGTGTACCAACTGCAGCAAGGATAAATTGTTCCTTCATCTTATTGGAAAAGACAGCATCTGTGCAAAATGCATTGTCAAGCATACAGTGTTCAAAGAAGTTGCAGAAAGTTCAGAAGCAAGGTTGAGAAAGGCATTAAGGGTTTTTGATGTGAGATCTTTTGAAGAGCTGAAGAAAGTTAAAGATTATTCTTATGAAGAGTTAAAGAAGATGAAACCAAAAAGGCAAAATACCGTCAAATACAAGAAAAAGAAAAAAGATGACGATGGTTTGTTTTTGATATGATCATCCCATTATTTCTACTAATATTTCCCCGAGATTATAGAAAATAACAAAGTTAACCAAAGAGTTGATAATCCTGTCCGGAAACTTCCTTAAATCAATATTTTTATTAACAACTAGTTGAAGAGTGTACTCCATAACATAGCGTAAAACAAACATTAGAGGTCCGATAAGGAGTATGGATAAATTATTCAATAAATTTGTTAAAAAACAGATAATCAAGAGAAACATTATTTTGATAAAATGCCTTTTTTTCAGATCCGCAAAAACTATTCTGTTAATAACTAAGAAAAGCACTATAATCATACCGATAAAAGGAGAATAAACATAGCTGCAGAGGATTATGCCAATATCCAAAAAATAAACTGGGAAAAATCTTATTCTGAAGTTAAATTCAATATAGCTCTTTACAAGATCTAAAAATATAAACAAGCTTATAAAAAAAATCATTCTGGATACGAAAAAAAGAAACAAAGGAATCAATAAAGGAAATATCAGGCATCTTATTTTCCGGATTGCCCGATATATATTTTCTTTTTGCTCGCTTCTGAGATTTATTGCCATTTCTGTCATATTATAAATGATTTCTTTAGAGTATTTAAATGTTTTTATAATTTTACTACTATAAAGTAAATAAATTTAGAAACATTTATAAAGAGGATTGTGTTAATCAAATTAAAAAAGGAGCTTTTATCATGGAAACACAAACTTTGGACCAGTCTGTACTTGATTTAATCAGAAATAACCATTCAACAGGAATCAGTGACGGGACCGGATTAGAAGATCTTTTTTACGATCAGTTAAGCAGGAGCTTTATCAAACAGATCAAAGTCATATCAGATGAAGAGATTACACCACAGGAACTTAGGTCAGGTGATTATGTTCGAATAGATGATGCTATAAGAGATCATGCAAAAGCATGTGCTGAGGTTGCTGAGGAGATTGATCTGACATATGGTTTTCCTGGAGAGGAGATTCCTCTCCCGTATTTAAACCTTAGGTTCGAGTATTACATCTCAGGACAATCATTTGAAGAAAAATTTTTTGAAAAAAATGGAAAAGGAGTCAATTTCCTGAAGATCAAGGCTACAAAACCAGGGTCAGGATATTATAAAAGAGTAAGGCTCGGAAATGATTTCTATAACCGTCTTAACAAGAAAATCGGCAAATTTCCTATTGCTATCAAGCACAACAGGGAAAAGCCCTGGAGAATGAGAAATGAAGAGCATGTCTATAGGGTCATTGAACAAAATCATCCTGATATTTTAGCCATGGATCTTTTCGCAAGAGTCGGAGACAGTCTTGTATTTTCTTATCTAGAGGGAGAAAAATTAGAGGACTTTTTGGTATCTTCACATAAAACAGACAGAAAAGCTCTTTCAAAAGACCTGAGATTAGCTTTATTATTAGGACAGAGTCAAAGAGTCGCATCAATTCTTGAGACAGATTTTCCGGGTCTTTGCCGGACAGAATATGATATAACAGGAAAACTTTTTGAAAGTCTGGATATAATTGCTGAATTTTTTAATGTGTCTTATGATAAAACAAAACTAAAAGAAGCATGTGAAGATTTCTGCAGCGGATTTGAGTCTGATTCGCTTGCTATTGACTGCGCACCAAGGCATGCTGTAATTGATCTAAATCAGTTAAGTGCAGGGTTCAGAGAAAAAGGAGTCTATGAATGGAATAGCACATTGGAAAGCTCTACAATTGATTTTATACTTACGAAGAGTGAAGAAGAACCAGATCAGTTCAATGATCTCATCTGGATGATTGCAGACTCTGTAAGAGTTTATGATTTTGACAGGATGGGGATTGATGTATCATATCTTGATAATCTTGCTTATCTTATGACAGATCCTGCATATAAGCTTGATATTGACGGTATGGAAAGGGCACTTAATTCTGTTGAATTGTTCAGATCATTTGAAAGACGCCTGCCTGATTACACACCCCGGGAAATACAAAACATACTGAATACTGATATAAATATTGAAGAAATATCAGGCAAAAAAACTGAAGAATTATTAAGAAAGAAATTTTTCAACAAGGTATATTCTTATGTGTCTTCCGGATACCATGACAGGCAGAGAGCTGATATCAAAAAAGATTTTGATCTTGATGGCATTGAAACACACAGTTTTAACCAGGCAAAACTCTATTCTTTATACAGGACTTTGAGAAGCTTTTCTGCTTTAGTAACAGAAACAGGGGTTGCTCATTCTGACAGCCAGGTTTTAGAAGCGATAGAAAGCGGTAACGGACCTAATAGTATATCTATTACTCAAAACGCTTTAAGGCAGTTTGAAAGACTAAGAGTTTACGCAGGTACTCTTGCAGCAATTGCAGGAGATCTGGAAAATCATGCTTATCCGGGAAGAAGCAAGGGATATAGAGAGATCAAAAATATTTTAAAACCTATAGTAAAAACTCTTGAAGATGGCTGTAGCAGCCTAAGCACTGAATATCACAGGCTCAAATCAATCAAAGATATATTAGGAAGAATACAATCTGCTTCATGTATGCTTGATTACAACTACATTCTTGAAGAGACTGTTCCTCTTATCAAACTGGAATATGACCAAAGAATTGTGGAGGAAATTGCAACAAAAAGCCTCTATTATATGGGGTTTATAAAAATTGAATCTGCTATAAAAGACTACAGAAAAGAGGGAGCAGGCATGCCTCTGGACAAATATCTGGAAAATAAAGATTTTGTTGAGAAAACCAGGGATGAATTTACAAAAAGACTAGAGGGAAACCATAAATACAGATCTATTGTTGAATATCTAAAAAATATTGATGATAAGACAGTATTAACAGAGTACCTGAAGAAGAAAAGTGGAAACAATGAAAGTTCTGATTACCGTGAGAATCCGTACGGATTCCATACAGGAAGCAACTTTTATCTGCGTGAACCTGATTTAGACCTTGAGCTCAGCCAACAAGAGATATCTTCTATGCAAAAATATTTAACTCAATAACAACAGAGCACATCCTCTTAATTTTTTTAGAGATGTTAAAGAGAAAAAGAAATCCTTTTGAATTAGATTTTTCATTTTTTATCTTTTCGTAGAGTACTTCGCTCTCCAGGATAAGTTCTTCAATTTTTTTAATATCATAGTCATAGAATATATCATACAACCCTTTAAGAAGACTGTTCGTACTACCAAGCATATCTATGATTTTTTCTGAGTTTATGGACTTTTCTTCAGAATAAAAGGACGCTAAATTTTCATAATCATCTGATATGTTTTCAAAATATCTGATAAAATAATAAAGGGGAAATGCATGTTTTTGTTCAATGGACTTGTTTTTTGACAGGATCCTCAAGGCATAGTTTGTAAATTTATTGATGTTTTTTTCACGGAGATACATTTTGCTAAGTTCACCATAACTGTTCTTTCTTAAATGTGTAAGGATATCTTTTGAAAAGTCGATTGTCATGAACCATATCCTTTTTATAATCTTATCAAGAAGCTCTTTATTTGTTTCAGAAAGGTTCTTCAGCCTGCAGAAGTTATCCTTCTGCTCTATTATCTCAAGGCCTATCGTATTTTCAGCCAGGGTCTTTGGTATTTTCCTTATGTAATCCGAATCAGAGAATCTTATCTTTATCTCATCAAACCCGAGCCTGTATGAGGATACAATATATCTTCCTCCTGTCCTTTTAAATTCTTTGATATCTACTGAATAATCCTGTTTCTCTTCTACTTCATCCGGTGAAATTATCAGCTTGTTTTCTTTTGTGTAAATATCTATTTCCTCACCTTTCTCAAGATTATTCTTTTTAACAAACTTTCTTGGGAGGCTCACAACCAGTGTTCCTCCTCCTAATTCAATAAGTTTTCTTCCCATGTATAAGTAATATATTCTTATTATTTATATATTTTTTGATTTTTATATATAATTATAAGGTCATCTATAAATTATATAGAGAAAATATATATACTATTATTCGTTCCATTTAATCACTACAAAGTAAATACAAAACAACGAATTAAAATTATTCAACTTAAAATGAGATAAAAAAAATGAAACATAAACACTTACATAAACACTTAATGGAACTTATCTCTCCCGGAGAGGTATCTTTAACAAAACTAATAACAGGTAATCCAGAATATTCTCCTGAATTAGATAAAAAGAAAAGATTTTATCTAGTTTTTGAACATCCTTTAATTGAACATCATTACAAAAAAATTAAAGATGAAGAGCCTCAAAAAAGCTTGTCTACTATTTTGGATGGATCAAGAGTTGGTTATGTTTTAGAAAATAAAAATCATGCTAAAAGATTCGTTGATAAAATACTTCGAAAAAAAAATGAATTTTCTCAGGCAGACATTGAAGTTCTTTATGCAATAAACGAATTATCTCAAAATGATTCTCAGGATTCTCAGATTTCATTTGAACAATTAGAACAAAAATTATCAGGTATTCGGACTTATGTCCCAAATGGGTATATGGATTACTCAGTTGGAATGGGTGATTCTTTTAATAAGAAACAAAATTCACCAGGAAAACAAATCCAGGAATTTCCAAGTCTTTTAGATGTTAGGGCTCTTGGGATAATTACCCAAGAAGAATATAACTATGTCAGAAGAGAAGTAACAGAAGAACTGGATTGGAAAAATATTGACATAGAAGGAGAAGTTCAATTCCGTAATGTTTCTTTTAATTGGCAAAATAGGAATATAAGGGCTGTTGTTTCTGGAAAGGAGTTTAAATATTCAATGAATGCAACAAATCACAATCACCGATATTCTGTTCGTTTATTTAGTTGAGGCTAATGAAAATGCAACCTAACCAATATGAAATTCAAAAATCTGGGATTGGAATAAAAAAAGGAGGTGTTTTATATAATCGTCATTATCACGAACAAGTTCAAGCTATGTTAAAAAGGATACCTGGTTTAGAAGAAAAACTTGAACAAGTTAGTCAATATTTGTCAGATGCACAACAATCCCTTAACCAAAGAGAACGTGATTTAGATGAGATTGTAGACCTTCTTCAAGAAGCAGGATATCAAATTCCAGTTTCAGATGAAGATTATGCTCACCTTCTTAGTTATGTAAAAAGGGTTCTTAATTCTCTAGATGTTCTAAGTAGAGATTTAGAAGCACATGTACCATCAAGAGTTTTTCATAATAACACGGTTCCTTCTTTTGCAATTGATCTCCTTGTAAAAAAAGCTGAAGGAGGAGATGAACACATTTCGGGATTTGAAACACCGGAACAATTTGAAAACTTTGTTTTATCATACATACAAATATCTGATTTAAATCAAACATCTGATTTCCTGGATATGCTGAAAAATAGAGAGAAAAGCTGGGAACCAATTTATAATGACTCAACTCAGATAAGTTTTGAAGACACTTTTACAAGAGCTGTTGGCAGTTTCTGGAATTCACTTTTTGGATCAGTAAATGCTCAGCAGGATTTGGTGAAAAAAACACTTGAAAAATACTGGAATTATCTTCCTGAGACAGGAAACAATAATAAAACTACAGAAGCTGACAAAGTCTTAACTTGGTTACTTGATAAAAATATTTATGAAGCATTTAATTTCGCACATAGAATCGGTCAAATAGATGAATTCAATATAAAATTAAATTACGGATTGGTACATGCTATCCTTCGAGGAAATCATGATCTTTATTTTAATATTAGAAAAGACTTTGAACAAGGAAGAAGAGATGTTAAAGAAGATATCCGGCTAGCTTATAAAGAGTATGAAAAGCAAATAAGCCCGGAAAATAATGATTTTTATTCAAGAACTCCTTTCGAGTCTATCTCAAATATTTTAGATTTTGTGTATGCTGCACAAAAAGCACAAAAAAGAGTGGATATCGAACCTTCACTGGGATCAACTATTGAAAAATCTTATGTCCTTGAAGCTACAAAATCAGGAAAAATCCAACAAATCAGAGATGAAGAGAGATTAAGCCTGAAAGACACGGAAGTTGCAAAAGCTGTTTCCGAGGGAATAGTCCAAATAAATGAAAGTGAAAGGTTAAGTGCAATGGTTGAAGCATGGGATATTATTTCTGAAAAAATTAAACCCATAGAAATAAAAAAGGCTGTTGAAAGTGCTCCTTACGAAACATTGGATGATGTTATGTTCAGATATAAACAAGGTGAAGAGGAATTAAGACAAATTGCAGACATTGTTGATGATTCAATTTTAAGTTCAAGATTTAGAGGTATGATTAGATCAGCTGTTTCTTCTGATTCATCTGCCATAGCTCAATATGTTCAGAAACTAGCTATTTCTGTATCAAGGCATCCTGAATTTGTAGATGAACCATTAGCAGACTCTCTTGCTACTTACGTATTATCTAGTTGTCCGGAAGAGGGATACGACATATTAGAACCGATTGTTTTACGTGGAACAGAACAGGCAATAAAGAAAGTTTATAATAATCTTTTTTCAAACTCGTCTAATCAAGATCATAACAATTTACTATTTGCTTTGTTAAGAAAAGCATACCAAGTTGATAAAGATACAACTGAAAAATATATCAAAAAGATGTATAAGGAAAAATCATTTGATTTGCCAACTTTAATTGACCTGGCAAAAGACTCTGTTTTATCTCCCGGCAGACAAACTGCAGCTGCAGTTGAAAAAGCACTTCAGCAGGGCAAACAAAACTATCCTCTCTTTATAGACGCTTTAGAAGAAAAAGTATTTGATGAACATACACAAGATCTGTTTTCAGTTGGACAACAGGTTGTAAGTTCGCAAGTGGATAATTTATACAAAAGATTCGAAGAGTCTAAACCATGGAATCAATCTCGACAGAATGCAAATTGTGAGTTCATTGATGCTTTGAGTGATGTCGTTAACAGAGCTGGAAAATATTTGACAGTAAATGATATAGATAGAATTGTTGGATCAGCTGTTGATTTAGAGGCTTCTTCTTTGTTAGAAGAGATGTATGAGTTAGATAAAAATCAGTTTTACAATTGTGTTAATGCCGATTTTGAAAAATATAATGGTCCAGCAAAAATAAGAATGATTGAATTTTATCTTGCAAGAGAAATAGATCAAGAGGAACACAACCTAGTACTTCAAATGCTTGGTGGGATTGATAATAACCAAAGAGCGCAAAAAATAGTTAAACAACACATTATTGACAGAATCTATGCAGACACTAGTGCACTTATTCTTAAGATCAATCCTGGGTTTGAGAATCCTGGAGATGTTCACAACTTACTTTATTCTTTTAGAGATGTGATAAATCGGGCTGATAGAGCTGAAATTTTCAGAACCTATATTGAAAAATCAGGACAAAATCGGGAAAGTATTAGCGAGAAGTTATTACTAACATATTATCCTGACCAGTAATAAAACAAAGAGACATATAAATTTAGATACAAAAAAATTTTCTATTGTACATTTTCTTCTAACTTGTCCTCCTCCACATCGCAGAAGTTTACAAGACAACCTGTATAATCACCTATTCTTATTTCGGATTTTTGTTTATAAAATAAAAATAATTTAATAAACATTGATAAACATTGAACCTTTTTTATAGAGAACTTTGAATTATCTATAGAGAACTTTGAATTATCTATAAATTGATCTCTATTTTCAGATGTTTATAGAGAATATTTCAAAGTTCTTCTTAAAGAATTTTGATGTTTTTCAAAATTATCTATATATAATGGCAATAATATTTGAAACAAAAGACAAAACGGGCCGAAATATCCGTCTTACTAAGAGACAATGGATTCACATTCAAGAAGAACATCCACGCTTATCTAATCTTGAGGAACTAATACAAACCCTCAAAAACCCAATAAAGATTACAGAAAGCAAATACGATCCAAATGTTGGATGGTACTATAAATTCAATAAGAAAATCAAGCGATACTTGTTTATCTCCGTTAAGTATTTAAATGGG
>WJJD01000047.1 GCA_014729915.1 Candidatus Woesearchaeota archaeon
AATCCTTTATATTCCTCTTTATCAAATTTCTTGTCAAATATATATGCAGGAAAATCTCCATCTTTGTAAAACATTTTCTTCTATTTTCTTCTATTCTCTATTATTTCTATTCTCTATTTCTCCTCTGGCTTGGACTGTGACCTTTTTGATGTTGGAATATTTTTATTACTAAAAAGTAAGTACAACTCATTTATATAGTTAAGTGTTTTCAGCAACTGAAAACTTTTTCAGCAACAAATTTACAAGAAAAAATAAAATTTTATTTTTTTATTACTTTTTCAAATATCCCAACAACCTCATCGACCTGTTGTTTTGTTATTATCAACGGAGGCAGAAATCTTATAACTAAACTTCCTGAAGGAAACGCAATAACTCCATTTTCCTGCAGTGCCTTAAGATACCTTACATTCCTTCTCTTTAATTCAACTCCAATCATCAGACCCATCCCCCTGACTTCTCTTATCCATTTTGAATCAATGCTTTTTAATCTTTGAATAAAATAGTTTCCTGTTTTTTCTGCATTTTCCAAGATATTGTTTTTTTCAATATAATCCAGGACAGCGAGTCCTGCAGCACATACAAGAGGATTTCCTCCGAATGTGTTAGTGTGGCATCCCTTGAACAATTTTTCAGAGACTTTTTCAGATATAACGGTTGCACCGATCGGAACACCGCCTGCAAGACCCTTTGCAAGGCACATTATATCAGGGTCAACATCAAAATGCTCGATTGCAAACATTTTTCCTGTACGGCCCATGCCTGTCTGGACTTCATCAATTATCAAAAGGACATTATTTTCTGTACAAATATTTCTCACTTCTCTCAAAAATCCTTTGTCTGCAGGTCTTATCCCTCCTTCCCCCTGTACAGGTTCAAGTATGACTGCAGCTGTGTTTTCTGAAATCTCTTGTTTTAAGGACTCTGAATCATTAAATACAAAATGCTTTATTTTCGAAAGAAGTGGTGTGAATGATTTCCTGTATTTCGGATTTGTTCTTGTTAATGATAAGCTTCCAAATGTCTTACCATGATAACCCATTTTTGCAGAAAGTATCTCTTTTTTTCCTGTTGCAAGTCTTGCAAATTTTATTGCAGCTTCCACACTCTCTGTTCCTGAATTGCAAAAAAACACTTTTTTTAGATTTTTCGGACAAAATTTAATCAGTCTCTGAGCAAACAGCGCTCTTTTATCATTATAAAAACTGCAGTGCAGGTTCATAAGTTTCTTTGACTGCTCATAGACAGCATCATTGATTTCTTTTACATTATGCCCAAGTATATTAACACCTACATTTGAAAAGCAATCGATATATTTTTTATCGGCTGAATCATAAAGATAAACTCCCTTCCCCTTTACAAAAGTAAGTCCGCGTCTCCCGTATGTAGGAGCAACATATTTTTCCTCAATTTTTCCATAATCCATGATAACCACCTGAAATAAGATTGAATTTGAAATATGTTATAAACTTAATGTTATTTTGTAAATAATTAGTCTTTAGTCTAATGAGAAAATACTTTATTCGAAATAGGCTTTTGTGACATACTGCTGGACCATCCTATGAGTATTAAAAAAAGATGCATTAATATAAATTGCGCTGCGCATCTTTCTTATCCAGTTGTCTCTATCTTCATAATATAAGGGGAGAATCACTTTTTCAAGCTTATTGTAAAGATCTTCAGATTCTTTAGCACTGTCTGATTCTATCTTGTTTTTTGGAAAGGATTTTTCTCCAATTGACCAGCCAGTAATATTTTCAATATGTCCTTCGAGCCACCAGCCGTCAAGGCTGCTTATCTGGGGAACACCATTGTGAGCTGCTTTCATACCTGATGTTCCTGAAGCCTCTCTAGGAATCAATGGATTATTCAGCCAGATATCAACTCCAGAGATTAAGAGTTTTGCTACAGACATATCATAATTTTCAATAAATGCAATCTTGATATCCTTTTTATGCTCATTTATCAGATCATGGATTTTTTTAATCTTATTTTTCCCATCTGTATCATTAGGATGTGCTTTTCCTGCAAAAACCAGTTGTATTTTCCCGGTTTTATCACTAATTTTAATCAATCTTTCCATATCTGAAAAAATAAGATCAGGCCGTTTATATGCTGTGAATCTTCTTGCAAACCCTATTGTAAAATAATCATAATCCATCCCGGCATTTGTTTCTTTGTTGACATAATCTATCAGTTTTTTCTTACATTCTAAGTGAGCAGCCCAAAGTTTTTTTTTATCTAATCCTGCAATATATCTTAAGGAAAAGGGATCATTTTTCCAACCGGATATATTTTTATCAAATAAATTTTTTATAGGAGGTGCTGTCCATGTTCTCGAATGAACTCCGTTTGTAATTGAATCAACATCATATTCTGGAAACATATCTCTAGAAACCTCACCGTGTTTTTTTGCAACACCATTAACGTACTTGCTGAAATAAAGCGCAAGCAGAGTCATATTTAATTTTTGATCATGACAAACCTTTTCCTTAAATTCTTCTGTCCAGATATCCCCAAGAACCTGTTTTACAAGATCAAGCTCAAATTGATCATGACCTGCCGGAACAGGCGTATGTGTTGTAAAAACACATTTGTTTCTTGTCTTATGAAAATCATTATTCATCTTTTTTAAAAGTTCAAATACTAAAAGTGCTGAATGTCCCTCATTCATATGATATTTTTCAACATTGTCAAATCCAAGTGCTTCAAGCATACGGAATCCACCAATACCAAGAACCATTTCCTGCCTTAACCTGTATTTCAGGTCTCCTCCATAAAGATGATTGGTTATTATTTTATCCTCCCCCTGATTTTCCTTGACATCAGTATCTAAAAAAATTATCGGAATTTTAAATCCTGTAATTCCCTTAACAAAATATACCCATGGCTGCACATAAACCTCTTTTCCTTCAATTTTAACTGAGATTTTTTTAGGTATCAGTTTTAAAAAATCATCCGGGTTCCATTCAACAGGAAGTTCTTTCTGGTTTCCGAAATCATCAATTTTTTGATAAAAATATCCTTTTTTACTTAAGAGAGTCACAGCAACAAGAGGAATTTTAAGATCAGCGCATGATTTTATTGTATCTCCTGCAAGAACACCTAATCCGCCTGCATATGTCGGCATTCTCTCATCGATACCGATTTCCATTGAAAAATACGCAATATGTCTGTGTGAATTATCTATTTTTTTTTCCATTCTTCCCACCGAATCTTTAAATATTTGCCCTGTATTAATATTTTATGGATTTATTTTAAAAATATAGAATAATATTTTTTTTGTTTAAAACAACACATCAAAAATATAGAATTTTTGGTAAAATCACCTTCAAACATACTTAATAAATCCATATATAGATTTTTTAATAAAAAAAAGTAAATTTAAAGTTTTAAAAATAATTAAAAAAACAAAATAATCTTTTTTTCAATATTTTTTAAAGTATATATATAAATAATTTAGATAACCTAATTTACAGGCTATCGTTCAGAAAAAAATTTTTTTTTTATTTTTTTTCTGGATGTTATGAATTTCTGTAATAACAGATATTCAAGAGATACCTTTGAATTAATATGAACAAAATATAATGTCGAGGTGCTGATAATGAAAAAAAACAAATTAACGATAATGATTATTTTTGCAATAATGATGCTTTGCGTAAATGTATATGCTCAGCAAATGAATTCTATTTCAAATCAAAAAAGTCCTGGATCTGCCAATTCTCATATAAATAAAATTAATGTTCAGGTTGATGCTGATGCACGTGTCAGGAAATGTATTGATCTTCTTCACGATAAAATTGGTGCAGAGGAGGATGTTTGTACAGATATAATTCAGGACAGAGAAAAATGCATTGATTATTTAGAATCTGAAAATATAACTAATCCTGAAAGAATCTGTAATTCTTTTACCGATAATTCCTGGCTTGTTGATAAAACCACAGGAAAAGTTGATGCCTGGAAAATAAGGACAATCAAGAGAACTGCTAAAAAAAATCCGAATGTAAAAAAAATTGTTAAGAGTCTTACTCCGGCACAGACCAAAAAATTACTTGCTCTTTCAAGAAAACAAAGAGAAAATATTATTAATAAAAATATTAACCAGATAAAAAACCAGCTTAATAAATACGAACTAAAAAAAATTAATGCTAAAGAATTTTATAAGTTAAGAGAAATTGCAGAAAATAAAATACAATTTGCCAAAAAAAGATATATGGAAGCAAAAAAAAATTATATTAAAGCAAAAAAAAATTACCTTGATTCTAAACAGGCATTTAATAAGGCAATAAAAAGCGGGGATGATGAATCTGCAAAGACATATGCAAAAGAATTTCTTACTGAACTTTCTGATATGATTATTAAATCCCTTGAAAAAATTAAATATAATATTGAATCTAATGATGATATTAACAATGAAGATGCAGAAGAAATGATTAATGATATTGATGATATGATAGAATCAATCGAACAGGCAAAAAAAGATCTTGAAAGTGCAGAAACAAAAGAAGAAATAAAAAAAGCAGGAAAAAAAATAACAGACTCTTGGAAAAGGATTAAGTATAGGGCAAAATTCCATGCAGGAATAATCATAAACTCAAAAGTGATGGATGTTTTAAAAAGATCTGAAAGACTGGAAATAAAACTTGAAAAAACTCTTGCAAGATTAGAAGAACAGGGATATGATGTTACCGGAGTTGATGATCTAGTTGATGAATTTTCAGAAAAACTTCTAAAAGCAGAAACAAAATTTAACCAGGGTAAAGAAAAATTTCAGGCTGCAAAAAATCTTACTATTAAAAACTCTTCAGATAAAGAAATTAATGAACTTATCCAGGAGGGAAATGAGCTAGTTCAAAAAGCACATGTTTTATTAAGAGAAGCTCACAAAATCCTTATTGAAATAATCAGAACAATAAAAGATGTTTCTCCTGAACTTGATCTGGAAGATAATGAGGAGGAATATGAAGTATTAGTGGAAAATGAGTCTTAGGATGAAACTGAAGAACAGAATTCAGATGAAACTGAAGAAGTAAGAATCACACTTAAACAAAAAATGGATTCTTTAAAAAAGAATCCATAAACTATATAAACAGAAACATAATAAATTATTAAGATGAAAAAGAGGTTGTTTGTAATTTTGGTCTTGTTGTTACTGTCTTTATTAGTTAGTTGTAGAAAAAACAATATCCTTGACAAAGAAAATACACAAAAAGATAGAGAAAACACACAGGATTTTGTTGAAAAACAGGATACAGAAAATGTAATGCAGGATCAAGAAAAGACAGGAATTGAAGAGAACATTGATGAAGTTGAAAATCTGGATCAGGACTTAACAATTAATGAAGTTGACTCTGAAATTGAAGATTTAAACCTGGATGATTGGTAATTATTAAGGTCCGTTTTTTGGGCAGTCATCAAAATTGCAGACCTTGTTCATGACATTGCAGTAATAGACTATCTCATCGCCCTTATCAACAATCTTTTTCTCTTCACAGCTGTTCCAAATCTTTATTTTCCATTCATTGACATTTCTATACAGTCTTTTCAGGATTTTTTCAACTTTTTCTTCTCTTGCTTCAATCTTTTTTTCTTCTTCTTCAATATCTTTTTCTTTCTCAAGAATTTTTTTTAGAAGTTTTGTTTCAAAATCCTTTAAACTGTGCTCTTCTTTCTCTAGATCATCCTCTTTTTTAAGAATTTTTTTCAGCAGTTCAATTTCCTCTTTCTCAGCTTTTTTCTCTGTCATTTTATACCTTGATTATTTTGTAAGATTTTTTTCCAAGCCCTATATCTTCAGCATAATTTAATTGTATTGTACTGTCAATCCCATGCATTTTTTCAAAAATATCAGTATTGCTGTTTGCCTTTTTTACAAGATCATAGCTGGCAAGGTCAACTGCAACTGGATCAATGCCTGCAAGTATTCCGATATCATCAATTACAGGATCTCCCGGATTATCAAAACAATCACAATGTTTCGTTATATCAATCAGAAAATTAATAAATCCTGTTTTTTTATGTAAAACTGCACCAAATGCATATTCAGCTAACTTTTCCTGGAAATCTTTGTTTGAGGAATCAAATTTGATTCCTATTGCACCTGGCTTGCATGCAGCAACACATTCACTGCATCCAACACAAATCTCGTAATCTATGACAGCAAATCCCTGATTATACCTAATCGCATCTTCAGGGCACCACTCATTACAGTTTTTACAGTTAATACAGATTTCTTTATTAATTTCAGGTTTTGTTGATGAATGCTGCTGCTGTTTTCCTGCACGTGAGGCACAACCCATAGCTATATTTTTAATTGCTCCCCCGAATCCTGCTGTCATATGACCTTTAAAGTGTGATGCAAAAATGATAGAATTTGAATTATAAATTTCTGCTGCAATTTTAACCTTGTTAAAGTGATTCTTGTTAATTTCTACTTCATGAAAATTATGGCCGTGCATACCGTCCGCAATAATTACTGGGGCATCAAGTGTTTCAAAAGTAAACCCATTCAATCTCGCATTTTCAAGATGATCCAGTGAGTTGTGTCTCATTCCTTTATATAGTGCATTTGAGTCTGTAACAAAAGGATTTGCTTTATTTTCTTTTATCTTTTTTACTATCTTTTTTATATACACAGGCTTAATGTAAGTTTTGTTTCCATATTCTCCAAAATGAACCTTAACTGCTGTAATATCATCTTTATCAATCAATCCGGAAAAAGCTCGTTCATATAACAAGTCAAAATCCCTGTATAATTGTTTTCTGCTGTTTCTTTGTAAAAAATAAACTTCTGTCATGAAACTGTAAAAAAGAATGAACTTTAAAAAGATTATTACGATAAAATCACTATGTGATTTTATTCAATAGTTTGTCAAGAATTATCTTAAGGTTAACAAGATTTTCTTCATTGTATTCAGAAAGTAGATTTAGATAACAAAAATTCGGCGAGAGGCGGCTATCCTCGACTTAAAAGTCGAGGTATTACGCCTGCCTCTCTTTTTTGCCGAATCGCAAGAAATCCATTTGGATTTCTGTGTGCCAAAAAGCATAAGCTTTTTGAGCATTTTGGGATTAAA
>WJJD01000048.1 GCA_014729915.1 Candidatus Woesearchaeota archaeon
AAAATGCTCAAAAAGCTTATGCTTTTTGGCACACAGAAATCCAAATGGATTTCTTGCGATTCGGCAAAAAAGAGAGGCAGGCGTAATACCTCGACTTTTAAGTCGAGGATAGCCGCCTCTCGCCGAATTTTTGTTATTTAAAAAATAATTGTTCTGAACATAATTGGATTCACATTGCAATTGAACCTATGTCAGACCAATCGCATTTATTTTTGAGTTCTATTAAAAACCATGAAAAAAATCTTGGAATTTTAAAAGAACAAAAGAACAAACATTCTTTTTTAAAAATATAAATATATATATGAAGATATTTTTAAGAAAAAATATGAATATTAAAATTAATAAAAAATCCGATTTAACAATTTATTTTATTATCGGATTAGTAATAATATTATCAATGGCAATAATGCTTTATTTAAATAATACATATAAAAAACAAATTATAACTAATAATGAAAATAACATACAAAACCTTAATTTAAAAAAGCAAATTGTGGAATATTATGTAAATGGCTGTATTGAAAAAGAGTTTTTTGATGCTAAAGATTTCTGTGGATTAGAAAAAGTTGTCTGTATTGAAACCTGGATCAAAAATAATCTTAAAAACTGTATTAATAAGTTCGGAAGAAATAATCCCGGTTTAATTATTAATGTTGGATCTTCAGGAATAGAAACGATTAATGAAAAAGACAGTATCAGTATTAAAATTGATATGCCTATTGAAATCTTTTTATCTGATAAAAGAGCAGAATTATCTGAATTTAATTATGTTTTTATTAAGACAAAATTTAAAAATATCGGTAATCTTGTTTCTGAGGAAGGAATTTTAAATGAAGATGTTTCATTATATTCTTCTGACAAATTTTTTAATATTAAATTACAGAAGGGAACAAAAATAATTTTTTCTGAAGATGAAAATATTGATAATGTGAAAATTTCTGTGGGTGTTGAACAAAAAAACGATGAAGAAAAAAATATTGTCGGATTATATATTTATAATTTAAAGCCAGACGGGCTTCAGTTTGAAGGTAACTGTAAAATTAAAATTTATTATGATGAAAAAAAAGTGGATGAAGAAAAAAATGAATTGGTTTTAATGATGCGTGAAGACGAATCAGAAATCTGGAAGAAAATTGAAGAATATAGCTGGAATAAACAACAAAACTATATTTCAGCAAAATTAAAACATTTTTCACAGGCAAGCATACATAAACAAAATACTATTGCAAGAGAACCATACACAAGGACATATGTTCTCCTTCCTCAAAATGCCCAATTATCAGATATAAATTATGTAATTGATAATTTCTGGCAATCAAAAAAATGGACAATAGGTGCCAGTGCTGATGATGCCGGGCTTGGAGGCAATGAAGTTACTAGGCAGGTTATTGCTGTTGCTCCTGGTTCATGGCCTACTGATTTAAAAACCTTTTTTCAGGACTATTATAACGGATTATATTATTCAGGAGTCAGTAATGTAAACAGTATTCCTGCTTCTCCAGTTTATGAAAGATTAGGAGAAGGTAGTGGAAGTTATACTCCCAGAGATGGCGGAAACTATGACAGAATTTATGTTTTGCTTCCTCAAACTACACCTGCTTATCAAGTGAAAGATATTGTTAATATTGGTGGCTGGGAAAAAAGAAAATTCACAATAGGAGGCAGTGCTGGTGATGCCGGAATTGGAAATCTATTAAGCAGAAATGTTATTGCAGTTGATCCGAAGAATATTGGGACAGGAATCAATAAAGCTTGGTTTGATACAAATTATGCAGGGGTAAATTATTGTTCGGTTACATACTCAGGCAACTCAAATTTTGAATCTGACTTTAATAATGCCTATATTTCAATTGAACAGGGAAGAGCTTGCCCTCAACTTCAGGAAGAACCAACTCCAACACCTCAGCCAGTCCAAAACTGCGGAATAGGAGGGTTTGGGGGAGAATGTGCTCATGAATGCAATTCTGATCAGGAAAATAAAGGGCAGTTAGATTGTCAGGATGATCCTGCGTCTCCTCAAATTGAAACTTGTTGTGTAGATAATTTACCAATCACACCTGAACCAACTGAAGATATCATTGATAATGTTCCTTATATCAGCCAATTAGAGGCTAATTGCAATCCTAATAAACTCTGTGGCTATACTTGTGTAACAATGGTTTCTTCTTTTTTTGGCAAAACAAATGCTGATATAACTACAGTTCAGGATTTAGCAGAAGAAGATTATGGCAGCAGATGTCCTTCATCTGCTCCAAACTTGGATAATTATGTAGCTGCCGCAAAAATAATAAAAGGATTAGATGCGGTTTGGGATTGGAACACTTATCAACAGGTAAAAGGATATATAAATTCAGGAATCCCAATACAAGTTGCTTTAAACTATGGAGAATTAAACAATTATCGGTGTTTAAAAGACTATAGCGGGGGACATTCTGTTGTGGTTGTTGGTTATTCTGAACCAGATAATAACTGGATAATTCATGATCCCTATTGTAGAGACGGGGGAGCCTATCGGAGTATTCCTAATACTGAATTTGTAAATGCCGTTTCAAAAATTTGGGAGGAATTTAAGGGACCAGAAGGTTCTGAGGTGGCTGCACTTATAATATGGGAAAAATAAATAATTGTTCTTTTAGAACTAATCTATAAGTCATTTTTAAAGAAGCAGAAGGGAAGAATATAGATAATGATTATATCTGAAAGTTTAGTTTTTCTTTATCTTTCAAGTTTAAAATAAAACAAGTCCAACAACACAAAAAACCGCTGTGAGACTATAGAGAGCAAGCACAGCCTGCTTTTCAGTCAGCCTGAAAAGATGAACTATCAAAAATTTCAAAGATTTTGTCCTCATGGTCTTTGGAGGTATAATCGTTTTGTCCTTTCTTAATTTTCCGAACTTGACATCCTTTCTTCTTAAAATAAGGATTGTAACAGTGTCCATGATAAAATTGATGATATGGGGAATCAGGATAAAGCCGCCGAACCACAGCATCTGGTTAACCACAATAAACCCACCGATTGCAGAGCCCACCAGAAAATCACCTACATTTCCCGGCAATAATTTTGCAGGAACAAAAGTACTCGGCAAAAACGCAATAACAGCACCAAGAACAGGAACCAAGTAAATAAGGTTTGCAAATCCATGATCCATATAAGATTTTATTCCCAATGTAAGCAGCACAATAAGACTCAATCCCTGTGTAAGCCCGTTGTATCCGGCATGAAGATTAACCATGTTTGCAACAACCATTATATAAACAGGAACAACAATTAAAGAATACAAAATCCCGATCTCAACATGAGTAAATAAAAGATTCAGCTCAGTATCCTTAACCAGGGAAGCAATAGGAAATGTAAGTATCAGGAGAGCAAAGATCTTGTCATACCGCATCTTAAAAGAAAAAAGATCATCAATAACACCATACAAAGCATAAACTATAACTATAAAATAGAATATGAAAAGGTTTCCAAGGTCTTCCCTTGCCAAAAGGATCTGTGATAGAGCCAAAGAGACCAGAACCCCTATAAGAATCGCAATACCTCCCATGGTCGGTATCTTTTTTTTTGATTTTTTATACTTATCTTCAACAACATATTTATACTTCTTAAGTTTTTCATTAACATAAGGAACACTCCAGAGTGTAACAAAAAAGCTGTAGAGAAACACAACAATCAGCTTATACATATATTGGACTTCTTCACCTATCATCTTTTTCAAATATTTTGTGACTATAAGGTAACGAATAATAGTAAAATTTATAAATTTTTCTATACTCTTATATTTAATATACAATGAAAAGAGTGAGGCTTATAGACCAGGAAGATAAAAAACAGGAAATATTCTATAATATCATTATACTAAGTTTAATTCTTGGAATAATAATAACCTCTGCCGCAACATTCTATTTTAGGTATTTTGTATACGGAAAAGACAATTATTTTTCAGAATTATTTTTTTCAGATCCTGATAAAATACCAAACAGGATTAATATAAACAAGTCTTACGATTTTGTCTTTTCAGTAAAGAGCCATGAAAACAAAACAAACAACTACAAATATATATATGGGATGGAGCTTTACAATCTTTATGATGATACAGAATCAAAATATCACTGCCTGGGAAGATACCGGGACAGGATCTATCTTGAATGGATAAACAGGACAAGCATCCTGAAAAATGTAACCTCTCATATAGAAAATATGGCTGTATATCCTGACTACAAAAGAATAATAAACTGGTCAGAATACAATTTAGAGTTAGGATTTTCCCCTCCGGTTGGAAAAGGAAAACTCATGATATATTTTGCGAATAGATCAGATTTAAAATACACAATTACAATTGATGAAAAAAATAATCTAACAAAATTCAACAATAAAACCATTGGGACTGCAGATTCACTCCATACAAAAGGAAATAATATAAAAATTACAGTAAAAGATAACAACATAAGGCTGTATCATAATAAAGAACTTATCCTCAGCAGGAATTCAGATGATCTTTACAACGGATCATTCGGGATAGAGACCTCAGGAGCATATTTTGATATAAGAGGATTTACTGTGTATAAGGATTCTTTAGTTAGTGTTCCGGACCAGGACACGATAATACCTTACAATATCATAAGCTCAGTTCTTCATAAAAAAATATATGAGATACGAAACATTCGGACAAAAAATATCCCTTTAAAAAGAGAATATATTGACTACAATGAGACAGTTAATTGTGAAAAAGAACCATTCTACTGCAGGTATTTTGACCTGGCAAATGATATAAGCTTCAACCTCAATTACACTAATCTTACAAAGGTCGCAGAAAAAATACCTGTAATGGGGACAAACTATAATCTT
Source organism: Candidatus Woesearchaeota archaeon (assembly GCA_014729915.1). Taxonomy (GTDB): domain Archaea; phylum Nanobdellota; class Nanobdellia; order Woesearchaeales; family GW2011-AR15; genus WJJD01. The sequence goes on from WJJD01000048.1 coordinate 4,849, forward strand.
TTGATGCATCCTGTAAATATAAACTCTTCTTTTATTAACTGGACAACTTTTTCAGTAGACTTTTCTCATTCTAGGATAAAACCGGGAAGCAGAGGTTCTGTAATATTTAAGTTCGGAAATTTCTGGGGAATCATGATGACAAGAAACAACTCATATTACATGAGACAATTCAACCAGGGAATAAGAATAGATGAGATAAGAAACCCGGAAAAAATTGACAAAAAAGACACAGATAACATACTCATAAACATCACAGCAGGAAATATTATCTTAACAATTAATGACAAAATCATATTCTCAAAACCTTTGCCTGAAACATATACAGGAGGATTTCCTGAGATATACATAAAAAATGATTTCTTATATGTAGATCCGGTAAGAATCAATAACCAGGATCCCTTATGCAATGATATCCTGAACCTTAAATTCTGCAGTCTGGTATTAGAAACCTCGATGAGAAGAAGCCAAAGATCAACCCAGAATCAGGATTTTAAAATAGACTATTTTGATTATTCAGAAAATGAACTATCCAGGGATATTTTCTCGTCAGGAAAAAACACCTCAGTTAAAGACATTGATCCCCAGCTGCAGCCAATAATAAAAAATATCACAAAAAATACAACACATCCAAAAAAGCCAGTATACAACCTTCCAGTTGAAAATCCATATATTTCAGATAAGAAAGTAATCTTTAATACAGCATCATCAGCAATAATAAATTCATCCAACTATTCAGCATCTTACGGATTTAATTCTCTTGACGGTGCAAGAATTGAGGAGCTTGGTCTTCTGGATTTTTTTGAAAATGAGATAATCTCAATAAGATCTCTTGAAAAACAGGACAGGATCCTCATCTATTCCTTTGATGGGAACAATACAGAACTTGAAAAAATTGATGTTTTAATCAACGAATCAAGGCCTCACAAGATGGAAATCAGGGTGATTGATAATTCTGCAGAATTTTATTTTGATTATAAAAAGATTCATGAGCAAGCAAATCCATTGATAAAAAACGGCTTTATTTTTGCCGGAACAAAAAACACTCATGCTGAACTTGGAGACGTGCATATAGAAAAATATGACAAAGAACAAAAACAAAATTACAGGATCGATGAGGATCCGTGCAGGTTAAGGATAATTGAGAAATGGAAATACAATAACACTTTCCGCCTGCACCCGTCCCAATCCATAAACATAACCGGAAAATTCAATGTTTCCCAGGATTTTGATTATGGAAAAGTATTTGTTGATCTTTATGGTTCAGGAGACATGCCTGAAAACAAACCTCTTTCAATACATTTCTGGGTGATGAGAGATGATAATTGATATTTTAAGAATAATCATTGCAGCTTTATTTTCATTATTCATACCCGGATTTATAATCGTTTATATATTTTTTGAAGAATTCACTCTCTTAGAAAAAATATCCTTTTCTGTTGCATTTTCCATCATGATAGATATTGCAATTGCAATAATTTTAGGATATAATAAAGACATAGCAAACCTGACAGGAGGACTGACTTTCGCAAGTATAATAAAGGCAGAGATAATTGTAATAATGATTCTTGGAATAATTTATCTTATAAAATACATTAAAAAAAATGAAAATAAAAAAAAAAATAAAAAAAAATAAGGGACTTATCCAGTTTATCATAAGATCCGGAATATTTTTTTCAGTGCTTTTAGCATTCAGATTTTTTATCTTCCTTTATTTCCGGCACACCTTATTTTTCTTAAAATATCTCAGGATAGATGCTGATTTTTATCTTGATTTTCTTACAGGATTGAGAGGCAGGGATTTTCAGAATGCAGCGATGTTTACATTGGCATTATTTGTTCTCTGGAACAGAAAAAAACTATTCAATCTAAAGCCATACAACCAAAACTATAAGGAATCAGCAATATTTGGTGTGCTTGCTATGCTCACTCAGGTGTTTCATTATGTTTTTAAATACTGGATAAAATTGAATCTGGATACTGCTCTTAATCATTCCTTCCTGATAACATTGATAAAATACAGCTTTAATCTGTTTTTTATCTTATTTCTTGCAGCTGCAGCATACAATCTTGCTTTCATAAAAGAACAGTTTAAAAATTACAAAAAACAGATCCCTGTTTTTTCAATAATTCTTATTGTTTATTTTTTCTTGATCCAGTTCTTCCAGAGAATATGGAGGCTTCTTGGAAACTTTGTTGCAAGAGCAGTTTATTTCTTATTAAGCCTAAGTTTTGAAAAGACATATCTTCGCATACTTCCTGAAGCCACACCGAGATTAGGAGTTGACACATTTATCGTTGGCATAAGCAAGGAATGCTCAGGAATAGATTCATTATTGTTGTTCATATCGCTTTATTCAGCAATTTTTGTCCTTGACTACAAGATATTGAAGAGAAAAAGAATGCTTCTTCTTTTGATTCCCGGACTGATAGGGACTGTCTCATACAACATATTAAGAGTGTATCTTCTTTTGCTTGTCGGAGTATTCATCTCACCGGAATTTGCTGTTGACATGTTTCACTCAAACATCGGCTGGATATTGTTTTTGCTGTTTTTCATGGCCTTCTGGCACTTCGGCAGCAGCCGGGTCTATGAGAAAAAATAATCAATTACTTTCTTACAATCTTCGGATAGACTCCCCTGTCCATGATAACCTTCTCAGTAAGAAATGCGATTCCTGAATCTTTTTTTATCATCTGCTCAGAATTCATCTTTGCCCTGCCATAGCATATCAGCTCTCCTTTCAAAGTCATGACAGCACCAAGCTGGTCAGGCTCAATTCCTGATTCAAGCTTTGAAATTCCGGGAACACCAAGAGGTGCTCCGTGACAAATACTGTCAACAGTAGTATCCTTAACCCAGATCTTTGGAAGATGTTCTACTGCATTCTCAATTGGTTGAATCACCTTTCTGATAAATTTTTCATTTCCCTCTTTCTTATAATAATAAAAAGCATCAGCAAGATCCTGCAAGGAAAATAAGGTATCTTCTCTAAAAGGACCAACCTTTGTCCTCCTCAGTTCAGCCATATGAGCGCCTGAGTCCAATCTTTTTCCAAGATCATGAATATACTTTCTTATATAAGTTCCTGCTTCGCATCCAATCCTGAAAAGCACATCTTTTCCAATTACATCAATAACATCTGTATAATAGACCTCTCTTGTTCTCCATCTCCTTTTAACAGAGCTCTTTATCGGGGGAAGCTGCTTTATTTTTCCTGAATATTCACCTAAAGCCTTATATATATCAAATTCAGGAATCTCTTTATGAAGATGCATCAGAGCCACATATTCCTTTCCTGCCTTAAGAAGAGTCTGGACGATTTTTGTTGATTTGCCCAGCGCAACAGGAAGAACTCCGGTGACTTTCGGATCTAATGTGCCTGAATGTCCGGCTTTTTTAAGCCTCAATATCTTTTTAACATAGGCACTTACCTGATGGCTTGTCGGCCCGTCAGGCTTGTCTAGATTAATTATTCCGTAGTCCAATAATTCCTCTGCAGTTCTTTTTATTGGAGACTTTCCGAATTTATCTGAAGTCTCTGAATCGTTCTTTACAAGAATCTCTCTTTTTATTTTTTCAAAAGGAAGAAGGCATTTCATAGACAAAAGGAAAAAAACTTAATTTAAATTAATTTTTATTAAAAGTCAACCTTTGATCTGCACTTCGGGCATCTTGTCGCACTTAAATCAAGGTCTGCACCACAATTCATGCAAACTATTTTCATGTTTTGTTTTGGCATAAACCCCACCTCATGTTCTTTATCAGAATTTATCAGAATATTTTCCCAGAATTAAATTGTTCATTTATATTTATATTAATGTTAAATGTTATATTTAAATTTTTCTGAATAAATTTCTGTAAATACAGAAATTTATATAAATTACTCAGTAATTCAATTAGTTGTGCGTGGGGGTAGCGAAGTCTGGTCAAACGCGCAGGACTTAAGGAGCAGCCTTCTTTGTAAGAAGGCTTTTATGATATCCTGTTCCTTAGTGGATCCGGGGGTTCGAATCCCCTCCCCCACACGTCTCTTACTTTCTGATGTGGTAACACCTTATTTTAAATGAGCAACTAAAGTAAATATCAATTGATCATCAGGGCAGGAGATATTAAATTGAAGACATCTATTCAAACATTATAGGTCTTTTTTTCAGAAAGATTGATGACAGTTATCGGGCTTGTCATATTCACTGCTTTTTTTACTGTAGAGATTCTCCTGATTATTTCTTCATCTCTTACAACACCGCTTTTCCCTGGGTAGATAACAGCAATTTTTAACTGTGAATCTGAGCAAATGAGCTTCATCACACTCTTTAACCTTACTACTGATGATCTGTTTACTTCAACAGCAATCTGGGATTTTTCCCTGAAAAACAGCATATCCATAGTCCCTTTTGATTTTTTTTTGAGAGTTTGGTTCTTTTCATCAAATCTCCTGAAGATTAGCTTCTTATTATAAACAAAATTATAGCCAAGAGAAGAAAGTGCATTAGAAACAGCATCCTTGAGAAGATTCTTTATTTTCCTGCTGTCAATTGTTTCATAATCAAAGCTATAGCATATCTTCTCAATGATTTTAATTTCCTGTGAAAAATTTTCCATGATATTTTATATTTTAATCTGATTAATAAGATTTGGGAAAAAAATTCAACCGAAAGGCTGTTTTTTTTCTAACAAAAATCCCTTTAGCATAGCAACATAATTCTCTTTTATCATCAATTAACAGATCAATATCTTCAAGAGTTTCAAGAATCCTCAATTCAATTTTTGAAAAACATCAAAATTCTTTAAGAAGAACTTTGAATTATTCTCTATAAACATCTGAAAATAGAGATCAATTTATAGATAATTCAAAGTTCTCTATAGGTAATTCAAAGTTCTCTATAAAAAACTTACCCGAATTTCATCCCGCCCGGAAATCCTCCTTTTCCGAGCTTTTTCATCATCCTTTCCATGTTTTTCATGCTTCCTCCTTTAAACATTTTCATGAGTTTCTTGCTCTGCTTATATTGCTTTATAAGCTCCCGTACCTCTTTTATGCTCAAACCAGCTCCCTTTGCAATCCTCTCAACCCTGTTCCCACCGATTATATCTGGATCCTCAAGCTCCATTTTTGTCATCGACTGCATCGCATATTTCCACTTCTCAAGTTTTTCTTCCTGGACATCAAGCATCTCTTTAGGAAGCTTCATACCTCCCATGCCTGGAATAAGATCCATAATCTTATGGAGTGGCCCCATCTTTTTCATTGCCTGCATCTGCTCATACAGGTCAAGAAGATTAAATTCTCCCTTAAGAAACTTCTTTCCGAGATCCTCAGCTTCCTCCTCACTAATAACTTCCCTTGCTTTAGAAAGAAGAGTGTCAAGATCCCCCATACCAAGAATTCTAGAGACAAAACCCTCAGGATTAAATTGCTCAAACTCATTAATCTTTTCACCGACTCCGATAAACTTGACAGGAGCTTCAGTGACTGAGCATGCAGTCAATGCACCCCCTCCTTTAGCAGTTCCGTCAAGTTTTGTAATTATTACACCGGTCACATCACAGGATTCATGAAAAGCCTTTGCCTGCTTTTCAGCTGCCTGTCCGATATCTGCAGAAATCACTAGCAGCCTTTCATCAGCCTTTACTAACTCATCAATATTATTCAATTCTTCAACCAATTCATCAGAAAGAGCATCTCTTCCTGCAGTATCAACAATAACAATATCATACTTATCAAGTTCATCCTTAAACTTATTATAAATCTTTACTGGATTATTTTCATTTTCCATACCATATACATGCACATTTATCTTTTCTCCAAGCTGTTTTAGCTGCTGGTAAGCAGCAGGCCTCCAGACATCCAGCTGGATCATTGCAACATTAAAAGCCCTTTTCTGGAAAAATCTTGCTAATTTTCCTGAGGTTGTTGTTTTTCCTGAACCAAAAAGTCCTACTAGCATAATTCTGAAAGGCTTCTTATCAACCTCAATTTTGTAGCCCTCTCCGCCTAAAAATTTTACAAGATCCTCATATACAATATGGATAAGATGCTCTTTTCTAGTTAAGCCCGAAGGAGTCTTTTCTTCTTTAATCCTTTTTTTAATCCCCTTAGAAAGTTCAAAAACAAGATTCACATTAACATCAGCCTGGAGAAGCGCTCTTTGAATATCACGCACAAGCTCATCTAAGAGTTTATCATCTACAAAAACGCTCTGTGCAATCTTTTCAATTGATGATTTTAAAGAATCCCCTAATTTCTCAAGAACCATTTTAACGAGAATAATACATTTTTTTTTATAAAATTAACTGTTACACCTTACCTACATTCTGCCAAACGCATATTAAATTTTTTGTTTTAAAAAAATTTGATTAAGAAAATTTTTAAATTCTCCATATTTCTTAAAAATCCATGAAAGTTCTTGGAATCGAGTCAACAGCACATACATTCGGTGTGTCAATAATTGACAATAAAAAAGTTTTATCTAATCATAAGGCTGTTTACACAACTGAACAGGGAGGTATGATTCCTTATGAAGTTTCTGAACATCATTATGATAATTTCATGAGAATAATAAAAGAATCATTAAAAAAAGCAGGCATCAGTCTTTCAGAAATAGAATTAATCTCATTTTCACAGTCTCCCGGAATAGGAAACACATTAAGAGTCGGGGCAGTTGTTGCAAGAAGTCTTGCTGTCAATCTTAATATACCGATAATAGGTGTAAACCACTGTATTGCACATCTTGAGATAGGAAACATGGTGTTTCCCGAATGTAAAGATCCTGTCCTCTTATATGTATCAGGTGCAAACACACAGATAATTGCATTTGAAGCAAATAGATACAGAATTTTTGGTGAAACACTTGACATGGGTGTAGGAAACTTCATAGATTCTTTTGCAAGATACATTGGTTTAGGTTTTCCAGGAGGGCCAAAAATAGAAAAGCTTGCATCACAATCAAAAAATTATATTAAAATACCATACTGTGTAAAAGGTATGGATGTAAATTTCGGTGGAATCCTTACAAACCTCAAGCAGAAATATAAAAAAAAGACCTATAAAACTGAAGATCTCTGCTATTCTCTCCAGGAAACTATCTTTGCAATGCTTACGGAAGTTTCTGAAAGGGCAATGGCACACTGCAGCAAAAATGAGCTTCTTTTAGGGGGAGGTGTTGCCTGCAACAAACGACTCCAGGAAATGTGTGAGATAATGTGTAAGCAAAGAGGAGCAAAACTATATGTTCCTGAAAACCAGTTTCTGGTAGACAACCCTGCTATGATTGCCTGGCTTGGTTTTATAAAATACAGATCCGGGATAAGGCAAAAAATAGAAGATACAAAAATTCAGCCGTATTTAAGGACTGATGAAGTAGAAGTTATATGGAGATGATAAGGATTTTCAATTGTCAAGCGAAAACCGAGCACCACTGGTCAAAGTAAAGTAAAAGACAGACTCCTGTACGTCATCTGGGTCACTGGCATGTTCATGATTAAAATCGGTTTTAAGTAACTTCAGAACTTGCTTCTGAAGTCAAGGAATGACCTGTGGGAATGACAGAGTTCAGAACTTGCTTCTGAAGTCAAGGAATGACCTGTGGGAATGACAGAGTTCAGAACTTGCTTCTGAAGTCAAGCAATGACCTGTGGGAATGACAGATTTCATTTTCCACAGTGTTTAGCTATCAGTCAGAGACTGGTAGCAAATGAACTTATAGTAATAACTTTTAAAATTGTATACATTTTTCTATACCAGTATGTAATTTAGAAAATTTTATAAATAATATTATATTTAATAATATCATAAAAAAAAGATTTGTTCTAATATTACTAGGTTTTCTTTTATTTTCAAGTTTTGTTCTTTCACAAATAATAATCTCAACTGAAACTAATATTGATCTTTCTGATCCTAAGGTATTCTTATCCTTAGGAGATTATCTTTTAAAAAACGGTTTTAAAATCCAATCATTGGTTTTTTATAACAAAGGACTTGAACTTGAACCGGAAAACGAAGTAATAATGAACAATAAGGGGATTGCATTTTTAGAAATAAATCAGAAAGAAGCAGAAAACTACTTTAAAAAGGCATTAGAAATAAAGCCTGACTACGCAACAGCAAGGAAAAATCTAGCTCTTCTTTATAATAAAGCAAAAGATTATTCCAAATCAGTAAAACATTTTCAGATTCTAGCTGACAATTTTCCAGACAATCCTTCATATAATTATGATCTTGCAGTCAATCTTGGGGACAAATTTTACTATGAGACCCGCTCATTAGAAGATCTTGAAAAAGCGATAAAATATTTCAAGAGGGCAGAGGAATTATCACCGGGATTTCTTAAGGCAGAAGAAAACATAAAAGTTCTTAAAGAGATTAAGGAACTGTACAACAACTAATAACCTTTTTTCTTGTAAATAACAAAAATTCGGCGAGAGGCGGCTATCCTCGACTTAAAAGTCGAGGTATTACGCCTGCCTCTCTTTTTTGCCGAATCGCAAGAAATCCATTTGGATTTCTGTGTGCCAAAAAGCATAAGCTTTTTGAGCATTTTGG
>WJJD01000049.1 GCA_014729915.1 Candidatus Woesearchaeota archaeon
ACAGGATCTAAACCTTTATTTAGATGATCAGATGGTTGATACATTAAAAATTTCAGCTGATCTTAAGGGAAGGGCATCAACAGAAATAGCAATCTCAGGCTCAGGATTCGGGTTAAATATGCAGGAGGCAAGAAGAGAAGCCCTTGACAACATGAAAAAACTTCAGACTGTATTAATAACAGGAAGTCTTCCTGTAAAACTCAACATAATAAAGACAGATAATATATCACCATCTTTAGGACAGGAATTTTTAAAAAACGCACTATTGATAGGGATGCTCTCGATGATTGGTGTTGCTGCTGTTGTTTATCTAAGATACAAAGAATTATTGATTGTGATTCCTATTTTGATAGTGATTGTTTCCGAGATCCTATTGATACTTGGAGTTGCAGCCCTTCTCGGCCAGAATCTTGATATAGCCGGAATTGCTGGAATAATTGTTGCAATTGGAACTGGTGTTGATGACCAGATTGTTATAACTGATGAGACCTTGAGAAAAGAGACAGAAAGATATGTGAACTGGAAACAGAAGATCAAAAAGGCATTCTTTATTGTAGTTGCTGCATATGCTGCTACAATGGCATCGATGCTTCCGCTGCTTTTTGCAGGAGCAGGACTGTTGAGAGGATTTGCTATTACAACAATGATCGGCCTTACAAACGGAGTCCTGATCACAAGGCCTGCATTCTCAAAGATGATCGAGATACTGCTTAAGGATAAGGTTGAGTAGAATAATCTTATACCTCTTTTAAATATGTTCTGATTCATTAGAAACCAAATTTTATATTTTAATAAATATATTTTTTAATTTTTCTCAATAAAAGTATCATAACCTATAATAGATAAGTATTTAAACTAAACATATACATTGATTGTATCAAAGATTTTTAAAAATCATTAGAAATAATAAGAACGAGAGGGGATAATAAATGAAAAAATTTTTATGCATATATTTAATATTAGGTTTGGCTTTTGTCCAGAGTGTTTTTGGATTGGCAACAATAACAGATGTGACTTCTCCATTACCGGATGGAGTCTATTATGAGGGTGCTGTTATTCCAATAGAGGTGGTTTTTTCTGAACCTGTTTTTGTTGAGTATACAGACCCAGTCAATCATCATATTGGAATGGTGATGGACACAAAAGAGACTATTGGATGGGCATTTTACGGGAGTGGCAATGGAACTAATAACCTTATCTTTAATATCCTTATAGGAATGGATATGAATTCTTGTGACTTAGCTTATACACAATTAGATTTCTGGCCTTACCCAAAGATTGATTTTGGTCATGGAAATATTGTTGATGCAAACGGTCTTCAGGTTGATCCTAAGCTACCGACACCTGGAGAAGCTGGATCTTTAGATTTTAATAAGGAGATTATTACATTAAGTGTAAGTTGGCCGCCAGTCCTTCATTGTAATGTCCAGTCTCCTATTGATAATGATGGGGAAGGATATACATCTGACATCGACTGCGATGATACAGATCCGGAAGTGAATCCGGGAGCTTCTGAAGTATGCGATGAAATAGACAATGACTGTGACGGTACAGTTGATGAAGGGGTGAAGGACACATATTATTATGATGGGGATAGTGATCTTTACGGTGATTCGGGAGACACAATCCAGTCCTGTTCATCACCAACAGGATATGTAACAGATGGTACAGATTGCGATGATACAGATCCGGAAGTGAATCCGGGAGCTTCTGAAGTATGCGATGAAATAGACAATGACTGTGACGGTCTTGATATGGATAAGGATAAGGATGGTGTAAATGATTGCTCAGGACAAGATTATTGTTTTGGATCAGAAATTCCAGATTTCAATTTGTATCAGGAGATTAAGATTAATAGATATGCTCTGATTGATCATGACACATCTTTTGATACAAGATTTAAAAACAGCAAAAATCTTGGACCAAAAATTAGTTTGAAACAGATTCTCGATTGTAAATTTGGTGACAATGATGCAAAATATAAGTTTGCTTGTGATCAAAATGCATTAAAAGAATGGATACACAAAAACAGAAAATGGATGAAGGATTGTCTGGGACCACAACTTCGATAAGAAGGAGAGGGGAATAATAACAAAACAAAAGCCAGTCAGGCATAACATGAAGTCTTTTTTAATTTTTGTTTTTTCAAATTTTGGAGGAAAACATACTGATATTTAGATTATTTAAAAATTTGGACTGAGCTATTCAACAGTAAAAAAGCAGATTTTGCTTATTGGATGCAAGAAGAGATGAGTGGATTGAGAGATATGTCTGAAACTACTGCCAGCTGTTATCAAATAGCAGATTCCAAAACAATGAAGTATGTGTATCATGTTTTGAAACAATCTACTTCAGATTTAGTTGGTGAAGAAAAGAATAAAAAAATTGCATCAATTGTTAATAATTTTCCTGGATTTGTTGAAGCTATACTTCCTGATGAATCTGAAATAAGATTACCTTTATTGAATGTAGATTTAGATAGCAGACTCCGTCCATGGGAAGCTGATTTATCTTTTCTAAATAGAGACTGAGATTATTAAATTAGACAATATAAAAAATGTAAAAATATAGAGCGAGGGGAGAGATTTCCTGTTTTTCTTTATAGACTATGATGCTTGCCAACCCTTTGTTTACCTTCTCACAACCGAAACAATCCCGAAAACAACTACAAGAACAAGAACAATAGTTGCACCTGAGGCAAGATCAAACAGATAAGATATGATTAATCCACATATCGTAAAGATACTTGCAGTAATCGTAGAAAGGATCATTAGTTTAGATAATCTTTGTGTGAATTTCTTTGCAATCAATGTCGGAACAGTTAGAAGTGCAATAATGAGAATAATCCCGACAACTCTTACCATAACAATTATGCTCAGGCCAACAAGACACAAAAGCAAAAGATTAAGTTTTTTAGTGGGAAGGCCAGCAACCTCTGCAAATTCTTCATCAAAAGATATTGCCATAAATTCCTTATAAAAAAACAAGACACACGCAATTATAATAATATCAAGCATAACCATGATCAAAATCTCAGAGACAGGCACAGTAAGGATTGAGCCAAAAAGATAGCTGAAAAGATTTGGTGCGTAACCAGGAGAAAGACCGATAAAAATTATTCCCAGAGCCATTCCAAAAGACCAGAAAAGACCTATTGCTGAATCCTCGCTTATCCTGATCTTCTTGTTCAGTGTGCCTATACCAATTGCAGACAATAGACTGAAAGGGATTGCTGTAAGAATCGGATCAAACCCTAAAAAATAACCAAGTCCTATTCCTCCGAATGCAGCATGCGCAATCCCACCGCTTAAAGAAACAATTTTTTTTACAACGACAAAAGTTCCGACAATACCGCACGCAATGCTTACAAGAACAGCAGAAATAAATGCATTTCTCATAAAATCATACTGCAGAAGGTCAATCATGTTTATGCTCCTTCAGATGCCTGTGGGGAACCTTGTGCGTAAGAATTTCAACAGGACATTTATACATTTCACTCAACTTTTCCATGCCTTCTTTTTTAGTTCCCTGATAAAATAATTTCCTGTTAACACACGCAATCTTGTCGACATAAGTCGAGACAGCAGATATATCATGTGTTACGAGAAGAATCGTCTTTTCATTATTAATTTCATCCATAAGTTTATAGAACCTATTCTGCCAGGTGGAATCAATGCTTGAAAGCGGTTCATCCAGTAAAAGGATCTTAGGTTCAGCAGCAAGAGCTCTGGCTAATAATATCCTCTGTCTCTGTCCTCCAGAAAGATTTCCTATCAGCCTGTCTTCAAAATCCTTCATGCCGACCTTTTCAAGCGCATCTCTGCAAACATCACGGTCTTTTTTATCATATCTTTGGATCAATCCTTTTTTTACAAGCCTTCCCATAAGAACAACTTCCATGACAGAAATCGGAAAATCAAAATCAAATTTGATTATCTGGGGAACATAGCCAATGAATTTATGAGCATTTTCTGGTCTTTTTCCCATGACCTGGATTTTTCCTCTCTGAGGCTTTATCAGACCTAAGATAAGCTTCAGTACAGTTGTCTTTCCACCACCGTTAGGACCGATAAGGGCAAAAAAATCCTTATTTTCAACAACAAAATTTGCATTTTCAAGTACAAGAGTATCTCCATAAGAAAAATACACACCCTTAAGTTCAATTACTTTTTTCATTGTAAGACCTTATCAAATGTATCTGCAATATTATTTAAATTGTCTGTATAATTCCTGTCCATCGGATCAATAAGCAATACTTGTCCGTTTATCTCTCTTGCTATAACCTGAGCGCTTTCAGTTGAAAATTGAGGGCTTGCAAAAATCACATTAATGTTTTCCTGCTTTGCTGTATCAATCACATCCCGGATATTTTTTGCAGTAATCTCTTTTCCTTCATGTTCAAGAGAAATCTGGGTTAAATCATATTCCTGGGAAAGATAACCCCATGCAGGATGAAAAACCAGAAACTTTTTCTGTTGCTTTTCTTTAATGATGTTTTTGAATTTTAAATCAAGATCATCCAACCTTTCATTATACTCATTAAAATTATCAAGAAAATCCTCATTGCCTAAACTTTCATAAATATTTTTAACCATTGTTTTTGCATTGGCAGGTGAGGTCCACACATGAGGATCAAGTTCAGAATGGTCTTCTTCATGCCCGGAATGGTCTTCTTCATGCCTGGAATGGTCTTCTTCATTCTCAATCAGGTTTATACCATCTGAGCTGTTGATTACAATAATATCTTTATTAACAGAAACCAACTTGTCCAGCCAGACCAATTCAAATTCTATGGGTGTTCCCACAATTACAAGAAAATCAGCTTCACTCAACAAAGTTAATTGTGAAGGAGATGGTTCATAAGTGTGAGGATTTGCTCCCGGAGGAACAAGAATTGTTGTATCAACATCATCTCCCCCTATCTCATCAACAAACTCACCTAATGGAGGGATTGTTACAGCAATCTTTATCTGTTTATCACTTTCTGTGTTATTGCTGCATGCAGAAATAAATAATAAAATTAAAATTAATATAAATTTTTTTTTCATGTTTTCATTAT
>WJJD01000050.1 GCA_014729915.1 Candidatus Woesearchaeota archaeon
CGATGGAGCCGATGGCAGGCTATGATATAAAAAAATGGAATTTTTTTATCTGGATAATAATTTATATCCTTTGTTTCTTATCCTATGTCTATCTTAATTTTACTGTCTATGTCTGAGATGCTTTTTTCCAGAGCATCTGATGGTCTTTAAAATAATATTTAATTCTTTTTTTTCCAGATAGGTATGAAAGATAAGATTTTATTGTGTTAAAGCACAATATGTATTGGTTTTCATTTAATGAGATTCGGTAATTCCTTAATATTTCTGTTAAGATTTCTTCAGCTGTTTTTGGCTCATCTGTTATTTTTTCAATTTGATCACAGATCTCATCTATTTTTTGTTTGTTAAGCTCAACAATGCTCTTTAAATCATCTGTCGGTTTTCCATGGCTTGGAACAAATATTTCTGAAGTGTCTTTTTCTAAAATATCAAGAGTTTTCAGGTAAGACAAAACATCAAAGATATAGAATAAGTGGTATTTTTTTATTATTCTTTTTGGAAAGATTGAATCTCCAATAAAAAAAACATTGTCTGGTGTTTTTATTCCTATCATATCAAAAAAGTGACCTTTCAGGCTTTCTGCAAAAAGATTAGTATCAAGAATTTTTCCAGTGTTTTTTATTATATCTGTTACTTTAGAAGGTCTTGCCATAAGAAATTTATTTTTGTGTTTTTTTAAAGGATACCCTCCATAAAGAAAAGCCGGCTCAAGTTCAGGATATTCAATAAATGCTTTTTCTATTCCTGGTGAAGCTATGCTGCAGCCTGTTTTTCTTTGCAGATATGCATTTCCTCCGGCATGATCCGCATTTGAGTGTGTATTTATAATAAGTTTAAGGTTCCAATCCTTTTTTCTAAGCGTTCTTAAGATGTATCTTCCGGCTTCTTTGTCGTTTCCTGAATCAATCAGGACCGTATTCTTGTCTTGTACATATATTCCAATGTTTGTCGGAGAGGGAATGAAATATGTGTTTTTTCTTAAATTTTTTATTTTGAGCTCTGCCATGTTTTTAAAGAAATTGATTTTTTATTTAAATTAAGCGGTGATGATTAATATACAGATAGTTAAAGCAATTATCCAATAAAACGTCCAGAAGATATTATAGAATTTATCAGATTTATTCTCAAAGATTTTTGAGGGAGGCCAGTAATAAAATTTTTTCCATGCTCTTTTCCAGTTGCCATGGATAAGTTCTATTATATGGAGATATAAGTCATAAAGAATCATTGCAGCAAGAACATAAATGAGATTTAACATATATCTGCTAAAAATAAAGAGATTATTTATTTTTTTGCATCTGAAGTTAGATTCAAAAGGATTATCTCCAGATTATGATGATTTGAAAGCTGTTGATATTGATGATTCTTTTTCAATGCCACCAATTGATGGATTTAATCCTTCGACTGAACTGATGAGTATCCAGGCAGGGGATGATGATCTTCCTTATCAAGCAAAAATAGGGACATGGCATTATAGAAAAGGGCTGAATGTCAGCAGCGGTGGAAAGTCAGGATTTCCGGATTGGGCTTTTTTTCCGGATGGTTTTGGAAAGTATTACCAGGTAATCGCAATCCCAGGCCATTATTCTCTAGAAAAAGTAAATTCCAATCTGTCAATTGGTCCTCTTCCTGATCCAGATTCTATTATTTATCTTGTAGATCCAAAGATAAGGGATTTTGACCATGATCTTAATGAAAAAAGAAAAAAAAGAGGAAATCCTGCTTTAAGAAATTGCCACATCCATCTTGAAGATATCTTAAAAGCAGAAAAAAAAGGCATTCCTGTAAATTGGTATCTTTCAAAAACAAGAAAAAGTGAAGCAGAATACTCAAAGTCAGAATCATTAAGAATTTATTCTCCTGATAAAAAAACAGAATTTGGAAGAGAAGTTATTGCTCAAAATTTTTCAAAACTTCTTGGATTAGAAGAGATTGCTGAAAGAATACTTAAATTAGATTATTTTGATTCAAAAAAATCCTCTAATTCAGTTATTGAGGCTGTCTTAAAAAAAGCAGGAATTGAATTAACAAGTTATTAAACTTTGAATAATTTTGTGAATTATGAATGCTTTTAAGATCATCTATATGACTTCTGCTTCTTGCTTCTTGCACTTCCGTGCCTGTTTGGTTTTGCAGATTCCTTGAAACGTACATCTGCAACAAGAAGCGTCCTATCATAATCCAGAAATTTTGGTTTTAGCTTCGGTGCATATTCTGCAAGGCACTTTCCTATAGCTGTTCTTGCAGCTTCTGCCTGTGACATAACCCCGCCTCCTTTGACATTGACCTCAATATCAACCTCATCAGATATATCCCCGGCAATTATTAATGGTTCTTTTATCTTTAACCTGTACATCTCAGGTTCATATACGTCAATGAGTTTATGATTCACTCTGACTTTGCCTTTTCCTTTTTCATAAAGTGTTGCTTTTGCAACAGCTGTTTTTCTTTTTCCTGCCATATGAATTACTTTTTTCTTACTCAATTTTAGCACCTAGGTTTTTTGATAATGTTTTTAAATCAAGATATTGCAGATTTGGAAGTTTTGAAATGTTTGCATCTTTAATTGTTATTTTTTTGTGTTTTTCAAATTCTTTTGGAACACCAATATAGCATCTTACTCTTTTAAAAGCTGCCTTTCCCCTTCCTTTTTTATATGGCAGCATGCCTCTTATTGTTCTTTTTACTATCTGGTCTGGGTATCTTGGGAAAAAGGGACCTGTAGTGTGAGTTCCTCTTTCTCTTTTTATTTTGTACTGTTCAAGAATGTTTTCTTTTTTTCCTGAAATATATATCTTCTCACTGTTTATTACTCTAATTGTTTTTCCGAGAAGTGCTTTTTTTGCTGCAAAACTCGCTATTCTTCCAAGCAATAGATTTGTTCCATCGATTATTATCATTTTTATCCTATTATCCTTATTTTTGAACCTTTAGGTTTTTTCTTCATAAGTTCACTTATTGTTATTGCTTTTGAACCTTGTGATGATATTTTTTCTCTTGCTGACTTTGAAAAATTATACGCAGCAATTGTTATTTTTTTAGTAAGATCACCCATTCCAAGAACTTTTCCGGGAACAACAACTGTTTCATTTTTTTTGCTGAATTTTTCAATCTTTGAAATATTTACTATTCTTCTGCTTTGAGTTGGTTTTTCAAGCTCAACAGCTATCCTCTTCCAGATTTTTGATTTATGCTTAATAGAAGAGGTTTTAAGTTCTTCTATCAAAGCTGTCAAATGCATATTTGATTTCATTTTTTTAAAATTATGCGGGGGACGTGACTCGAACACGCGCAGGCACTTAGCCACTACGACCTCAACGTAGCCCGTTTGACCATTGCGGAACTAAATAAGTTATATTTAGTTTCTCCGGCACCCCCGCCTATTCTTAGGGAAACCCCGGATTAAATTATGTTTCTGAATTCCTCTAATTTTTCATCAAAAACATCAATTCCTTTTAATATCATATCTTTTGGAGCAAGCTGGCCCCAGGATTCAACATAAAATATGTAATCTTCTTCATTCTCTTCAATTGTTATCCCGTCTGATAAATCAGTACATCCCTCGCAGTTATGACATTTATAAAGTTCTTTTTCAATTACCACAAGCTTTCCTTTTTTCACATCAAAAACACCAACAGGGCAGACTTCTTTTATAACTTGTGGATCTTTTATTTTTCTGTTATCAACATTAATTATCGGTTTTATTTTGTAATATATGTGACCCGGTGACCATTTTGAATGGACTTTTCCTCTGCCTAGTTCAGCTGTTGCTTCAAATTCTAAGGACTGATTTTTTAATAATTTAACAATTATTGTCTTTTCATATACTGGAACTACTTTTGGATCAGTTGTGTTTAAGTCTTTTGCATAAACTGTTTTCGGACCGTCCTCTTTAAGTATTAATTTTAACTGGCACCTTGCACATCCCTCTCCCTTGCATTTACAGTCTGTTTTTTCATTGTATGTCTTAAGGTCAGTTGTTAAGGGGATCAATCCTAATCTGTGTGCAATTATCTCGTCATATAAAGCAGAACTGTTATCCCTGAACTCTATGTCTTCCATAGCCATTGTCGGAACTTCTGCAAGAATTATCCTTCTTAAAGCATTACTATACCCGGGAGAAATCTTTTCCAGAGAGAGTATCAGTTTATTATCAGTCTTATCAATCACATCAACATCCATATAAAACACCTTTATACTCTTCTTCCCCTTCTTCCGCCTTTTTTTCTGCAGCCGTCATGCGGAAGCGGAGTTACATCTTCAATCATTCCAAGCTTTAATCCCATTCTTGATAAAGCTCTAACTGCTGCCTGTGCTCCGGGTCCCGGATTATTTGGTCCGTTTTGGCCTCCTGGTGCTTTAATTTTCACATGAATACCGTGAATACCTTTTTCTCGAGCAATTTCAGCTACTCTTTTTGCTGCAGCCATTGCTGCTGTTGGCGAGCTTTCAAGCCTGTCTGCTTTAACAATCTGTCCTCCTGATGAAACCGCAATTGTCTGAGTTCCTGTTATATCTGTTATGTGAATAATAGTATTATTATAAGATGAATATATATGACATATTCCCCATCTCATCCTACTTCTTTTTCTTGCCATCTTTTTCCTCCTTTTTCGGTTTTGGAGATTCTTCTTCATCAGGCTCTTTTATTCCCGATACTCTCTCTGAGACATTAATCATTGACTGCTCTTCTAATGTTACAAGATAACTTGGAGAATTTATCATTTTTCCTCTTACTGTAACATGTTCGTGTGTTACAAACTGTCTTGCTTGTTTTATTGAAGATGCATATCCCTGTTTTAATACAAGTGTCTGAAGCCTTCTTTCAAGAAGGTCTTTTACTGAGATGGATAAAACATCCTCAAGAATTGCATCGCTTTTAATCAGATTCATTGCCTTCATCTTGGAAAGGAGCTGATCTTTTTCAAGCTCTGCCTGCTTATCTTTTCTTGGAACCAAGTCTTTTACTCTTTTTTTATATTTTTTTAAAGTAGAACTCATCTTCCATAATTCTTTTTTATTTTTAAGTCCGTAGTCATTCATCAAAGTACGCTCTTCCTCTATTCTCATCTTCTGCCATGGATGACTAGGTTTTGAGTACTTTTTCCT
Source organism: Candidatus Woesearchaeota archaeon (assembly GCA_014729915.1). Taxonomy (GTDB): domain Archaea; phylum Nanobdellota; class Nanobdellia; order Woesearchaeales; family GW2011-AR15; genus WJJD01. The sequence continues at coordinate 5,110 of WJJD01000050.1, forward strand.
TAATTTCTTAGGGTCGCCCATTTTTAAACTCTTCCGGATTTAGCTCCTCTTCTTCGCTTGACACCGACAGCTTTTCCTTTATTTCTCCTGAAGTTTGATTTTGTTCTCTGCCCTCTTACAGGAAGTCCTTTTGCATGCCGCAGTCCTCTGTATGATTTAATTTTTTGAAGTCTTTTAATATCGTTTTCCTGTGTGAATCTTAAATCTCCAGAAATAAGATGGCTGTCAGAACCTGTTCTAAAATCCTTTCTTCTGTTTTTCAGCCAGTCAGGAATATCAAAATTTTCAGGGTTTTCAACAACTTCTCTGATTTTTTCGATTTCATTGTTTTTCAGATGACCGACTTTTTTATCCCTGTCAACACCTGAAAGCTTACACACCATGTTTGCATACATGTAGCTTATACCCTTGATTCTTGTTAAAGCTACTCTTAATACTTTTTTTCCCTGCAGGTCTGTATTTGCAACCCTTACAATATGCCTGTAATCTGATTTTGATTTGTCTGCCATGATAATTTCCTCGTAAAATAGCCAAGAATTCAAAGCTTTACCCTCAAATCGCTCAATCCTGAACTCGGGCTATTTATTCTATTCTGGAAAAACTATCGATTTATAAAAGTTATGGATTTTTACAAAAGCAGAAATTCATTTCTTGTATTCTTCTTCAACAATATCTTTTATGATTTTTGCTTTTTTTTTCCCGATCTGGTTTACTTGTTGAAGATCTTTTTCTTTTGCATTGACAATGTTTTTTATTGTTTTAAACCTTTCTAGGAGCGGTTCGGAAAGACCAGGTCCGACTCCAGGAAATGAAGATACAATATATTCCTGCTGCTCTTTTTTTGTTAATGGTTTGTTGCTGTGCAGTGTAAAGGATGTCTCTCTCTCTTCCTGCTCCCTTCTTGCCATGTTTTTTAAGATCTGTGCTGTCTCTACATCATCTTTTGTATAAAGCACAGGAATTTTGTAATCAACAATTATTGATGCTATTGTTGACTGGATAACATTTGGATGTATTTTTCTTTGTGTGTAAAGGTTTTCTTGTCCTTCAATTATTATTACTGGTGAATCATATTTTTTCATATCCTTTACCTGTGTCATCAATCTTTTATCAACAATTGAATCCACAAAATCAGGAACTGTTTTGTGTTCAATTATTACTCTTGAGCTTAACAAGTAATCTCCGATATCAATTTTCTCAAGCTTAATGTTTACTCCCATATCAATCAATTTTTTTATGATCCCTGATCCTTTTTCCCTGTAGTCAGAGTATATTATAATATCTTCTCTTTTTTTTGTAAAATCAGTGAGCTTCTTGTTTTTTGACATCTCAAAATTTTTTTTAAGCTTGCCCAGGATGCGGTGCATTCTTTTTTCCTTATGAAATGCCGCCCACCTGTATGCTTCATCTCTTGTGTTTTTTGCAACTAAAACATAGATCTTTCCTTTTTTATGCCTTCCTGTCCTTCCCTTTCTTTGAATGGTTCTTATTGCGCTTGGAATCGGTTCATAAAATATCACAGTATTAACTGAGGGGATGTCAAGACCCTCTTCACCGACTGACGTCATGCATATAACATTAAATTTTCCTTCAGAAAAATCTTTTATTAATTCAATCTGTTTTTTCTGTGTTAACCCTGTGCCTCTTTTTTTTGCCTGTCCAACAAATACTTTTGCTTTTATTTTTTCAATCTTGTTTAATTCATCAACTATTTTTGATACTGAATCACGGTACTGGGAAAATACTATTATTTTATCTTTCGGGTTTAATTTAATTTCTTTTTTTATGATCTGATTTAGCTCAGTTATCTTCGGGTGCTCAATTTTTAATTCAACAAGGTTTCTTGTCTTGACAAGTGCTGCCCTGAAATGTAAATCTCGGACAAGATTTTTTACTGCTTTTACCCTTGTTGATCTGGCTTTTGCAACCATACCCTCCATATATTTACTAAGAGAGCTTATTGACTGTGTTTCTAAAAGTTCCTGTGCATGATGAACCTTCATTGCCTCTGCAAGAACTGATATGCTTTTCATTATCTCAAAATTTCTCTCTCCTCTAGATATTCTTCCCTGTAGTTCTGCCTGCATTCCTAAAAGCTTTTTTTTTGAATAATTGTCTGCATCAGTTTCTAATAATCCTAATTCATTTATTTTTTTTAATTTTGATTTAAAGCAGTCTTCAAGATATTTTTTTATGTCTTTGAATTCTTTTGTTAATTTAACATAGATCCAGTTCACTTTACTCTCGTGGATATACGGCTTTACATCAGGATCACTATCTGTTCTTACTTCAATCTCTTCAATAAAAAGATTTTTTGCAACTTCTTTTATTTTTTCCTGTTTGCTTCCCGGAGAAGCTGTTAATGCAATAATTTTTGGATTTTTTGCTTTTTTCATGTATTGTTCTGCAATCCATACATATGAATAATCTCCTGTTGCACGGTGTGCTTCATCAAATCCTAAAAGTGAGAATTCATTTAATTGTATCCTGTTGTTTATGATATCATTTTCCATGCCTTGTGGAGTTGAAAATATTATTTTTGCATGTTTTGCAAGCTTTTCTCTTTTTTCAGGAGGAACATGCCCTGTAAATACAACCATATCTGAGTCATCCATTTCCAGGTGGTTTTTAAATGTCCTGTGGTATTGGCTGATTAAAGGTCTGGTCGGGCCCAGAAACATGATCTTTTTTTCAGGGTATTTTTTAAGCTGGTGTCCTGCAAGCATGATAAAGATGAATGTTTTTCCAAGTCCTGTTGGAAGAACAACAAGAGTATTTTTTTCTGCGCACGTTGCAAAGATTGTCTGCTGGTAAAGCCTTGGCTTAAAGTTTTTTATCATGAGAAAAAACAAATTGTAATGGTTTAAATAATTCATGGATTTCTAAAAGAAATCCATTAATAATCATGCCCCGGACAAAGTATCTTATAATTGTATTTTACAAGATTCATCAATGATTCCCTCATATTTCCGGGAACTGAAGTAGGAAGATCAAGCCTTCCGTGGCTCTTTTTTCCAAATAAGGTATCTCCTGAAAAAAGGATCTTTTCTTTTTCATACCATAAGCATATGCTTCCCTTTGTGTGCCCTGGTGTCTTTATTACTTTTAGTCCCTGAATTTCATCATGTATTGGTTTTAGATTTATTTTTTTGAATTTTTCTGCAATGTCTTTTACAAGAACTGTTCCTTCTGGGTTATTTTTATAATCACTGATTGCATCTTGTGATGCATAAAATTTTGCATCTGAAAAAAGGTCAAAGTTTCCTATGTGATCATAGTGAAGATGTGTGAATATGACAATTTCAACTTTGTCTAAGGAAACGACTTTTAATAAAAACTGCTTTGTCTGCTGCCTTAATCCCCTATCTCCTGTATCTATTATTATTTTTTTTTCAAAGTCTAAAAAATAGATGTTGCTGTTTGCCCTTATCTTCCAGATATCGTCTGTTACATTTTCAATTATTGATTTCATGATTAATCTGAAATGTGAATTATGTTAAATTTATTTCTGCAAAGTTTTTAGCTCTGCAAAAAATTTTTTTGATGTCACTTTTTTTCAAAAATTATATAAATAATACATTAATTCTATCACTATGATGGGCCCGTAGCTTAGTCTGGTGGAGTGCTCGACTGATATATGGAACAATTCCATCCGGATATCGAGTGAAGAAAGAGAGGGACTTTCTCTCGAAGTCCGGAGTTCAAATCTCCGCGGGCCCATTTCCTTTATGGATTTTTTTTTAAAATCCATTAATGAAAGAATTTGCGTCTATAAATTCTAATTATAAAAAACAAATGGGATTTTCCTAAAACATAATCTTAATAATGAACAGATTTTCCGGTAATTACTATGAAATGTCCTGAATGCGGTTCAGTTGAAACTATAAAGGATTCTGAAGGGATCTTTTGCAAAAAGTGCGGGTTGGAGTTAGAAGAAGAAATAATTTATTCAAGAGGAAGAGGTTCAAGATTAAATGCAGAAAAACCGGTAATTCTCCCTGAGTTGATATTTGATATTGATTCCAAAAAGGAACTTTATTCTCTAAAACTTGGATTAAAACATAATAAGTTAACTTCTGACTGGACAAAGCTTTTGGGATTTAAATTAAAAAACAATTATCTTAAGCCCGGTTTAAAAAAAACTGCTGAAGCTTACATAAAAAAAGCGATTTCTAAAAATAAAAATGAACTTAAGCATTCAAAAGAGGGTATGGAAAAAAACTGGAAAAAAATAAATAAGAACTATTGGGTAAATATTGAAAAGGTTCTTGACTATAAATGGCAGTCCGAAAATTATCTTTGTTATCTTAGTTTAGTGTGCAACGGAGGATATCATAACTCTGCAAATAATTTTATCATAATACAGTATAGGTGGGAAAAAATGAGCAATTATGTAATTTCGCATGAATTATTCCATATAATTTTTAGAAAATATATCAACAGGTTTTTCAGGGAAAAATATGATGATTTTGACGAGGATCTTTCTGAGGCAATTGTCAATATTGTTTTATTGTATTCTGACAAGATGAAGTCAAATTATCCGGATATTAAGTTTAGTTTTGATATTTACGGACTTAAAAAACACAGAGAAATTGCAAAAAAAATCCTTCCTATATGGAAAACTTCTAAAAATTTTAAAAATTTTCTAATAGATTCATATACTAAACTAGGGCGGGATAAAACCTGGATCAGCTATTGAAAAAATTTTTTAAAAAATTTTTTCAATTCAGCAAGGCAAAGGTATACTTTTCAAAAATCTTTTAATTTAAGGATATTTCCCTTCTCATATGCCTGAATCTTACAATATTAAACAAACCACTGACAACCCTGCTGTTAACCTTGCACTTGATACGATAAATATAGAAAAGCAGGCTTTGGTTTTCTGTAATACAAAAAGAACAGCTGAAGCGACTGCTGAAAGAATCTCAAAAAAATTAAGCATTAAAAAGAAAAAATTGTCTGAGATATCAAATAAGGCATTATATGCATTGGGCACTCCGACAAAACAATGCAAAAGGCTTTCATACTGCTTAAAAAAAGGGATTGCTTTTCACCATTCCGGGCTTTCTTATAAACAGAGAGATATTATTGAAGAGGGTTTCAGAAAGGGCTATGTAAAGATTATCTGTTCTACACCGACTCTTGCATTCGGGTTAGATTTACCTGCTTTTCGAGCAATAATGAAGGACCTTAAAAGATATGGCGGAAGATGGGGCATGATGTGGATTCCGACATTAGAATATCATCAATGTGCAGGAAGAGCAGGAAGACCTGACTACAATGATACTCACGGAGAAGCAATCTCAATTTCTTCAGGAAAATCAGAAACCAAAGAAATCCTAAAAAGATATATTTTCGGAAAGCCTGAACCTGTTCTTTCTAAACTTGCGGTTGAGCCTGTTTTAAGAACATATATCTTAAGTCTTATCTGCACAAAATTTGCAAAGAGCAAGCAGGAACTTTTGGCTTTTTTTGAAAAAACATTTTATGCTTATCAATATAATGATCTTAAAGAGATTGATATCCTGATCTCAAGAATTATTAATAAATTGGATGAGTGGGAATTTATTAATGTAACAAACGTATCTTCTGATTTTGTTTCTGCTGATGAGATCTCTGATTCAAAAATCAGGCCTACGCCTCTTGGAATCAGGGTTTCACAGCTTTATATTGATCCATATACTGCAAATTTTATAATAACAGGCATAAGGCGTGCAACCCAGACTATGATTAATGAATTTTCTTTTCTGCATCTTGTATCAAACACTATCGAGATGAAACCTTCTTTTCGTGTGAGAACAAAAGAGTTAGAATATATTGAAGAAAAATTGACTGAAAAAAGCCTTCACTTAATTGTCTTAGAACCCTCAGTTTATGAGCCTGATTATGATGAATTCATGAACGCAACAAAAACAGCTGTTGTTCTGGAAGAATGGATTGAAGAAAAAAATGAAGATTATATTCTAAATAAGTATAATGTAAGACCCGGAGAATTCAATTATAAGAAAAACAATGCTGACTGGCTTCTTTATTCTTCAGAAGAGCTTGCCAAATTATTGAACTTCAGAGAGATTGTCAAGATGATAAGAAAGACAAGATTCAGATTGAATCATGGAATAAGAGAAGAGCTTATCCCTTTAGTTCGAGTCAAGGGCATAGGAAGGGTGAGAGCAAGAAAATTATTCAGGAACGGTATCAGAAACATTGGTGATATTAAAGATGCTGATATTGTAAAGATGACTCAGCTTATCGGAAGAAAAACATCAATAAACATTAAAAAGCAGGTTGGTATTGAGATTGACAAAAAAAAGGTTCCCAAAAGAAAAAGGAAAGGCCAGATGAGCCTGAAGAAGTATTGAAACCTTAAAAACTTTAATATTTATCGCTAATTAAAACTTCTTCACCCTTATCTTTAAATATAAAATTCCTCTACTAATTACCATGAAGCCATTAATTGTAGGAATTGATCCGGGAACAACTTCAGCTTATGCTGTTCTTGATTTTAACTTCAATCTTGTTGCTGTCGACTCTAAAAGAAATTTTCCTTTATCTGAGATAATAACATCTGTATTTCATCTTGGAGATCCTATTCTTGTGGCTGCTGATAAAAAAGAGATTCCCTCTCTTGTTGAAGATTTTTCAAGAAAGCTGGGAGCAAAGACATTTACACCTAGTTATGATATGAAAAAGGGTGAAAAAAAAAGGATGGTTAAGGTTAATAATTTCTCAAAATATGTAAATAATGCTCATGAAACAGATGCCCTTGCTGCTGCAATTTATGCTTTTAAAGATTACCGGCAGCTGATAAAAAAAATAAAATATACATTAAGAAAAGAAAAAAAGCAGCAGTTGAAAGATAAAGTTATTTCGATTGTGATTCTAGAGGAGATTAGCATAAAAAAAGCAATTGATTCAATTGTTAATAAAAAAGAAAAAACTACAGCAAAAATTACAAAAAAGAGAAAAAAGCAACTTTCTTTAAAAAAAGAATTATCTTCTGAAGAAAAACAAATACTTTTGTTAAAGACTCAAAATCTTAAACTAAAGCAAAAAATTTCAAAACTTAAAAATGAACTTAAAAAGCAGCAGAATAAAAAAATTAATATTGGAAAAAAAGTAAAAAAAATGCTTTCATTCAAAGAAAAAAGGATTTTATATTTTGAGGCTGAATTAAAAAAAAAAAGTATGAGAATTAGAAAATTAAATAAAAAATTCCAAAAACTTAAACAGATAATTCCTCTTATCAATCAGTCAGTTCTTATTAAAAAAATTGATAACCTAAGCAAAGAAGAATTCAAAAAAACAGATATTTACATAAATGATTATCTTCTAATCGATGATTTGAGTGTATTTTCAAAATCTGTTCTAAAAGAACTAAATGATAAAAACATCAGAGTTTTAATTTTTAACAAAAAGAGCAATAAAATCCTTGAAAAAAATTTTATTCTTATAAAAAAGGAAAAGATCAAAATAAAAAAAGAGCTTAAAGACTATGCTTTTGCAGACAGGACCAACCTAACCTCTGTAGTCAGAAATAAGATAAAAAATCAGAAGCACAGAGAGGACATGATAAAAGATATTATTGAAGAATACAGAAAAGAAAGAATCGATGTATAGATTACAAGAACCTTTTTTTTGTATTCTAAAAAACGAATCCATCTGTTATGAGGTGTTTTTCATTAAATTAATTAACCTTATTTCTACTCCAAACTTCAAAAATCACTCAATTTTTTGGATGTCATCCAACATAAAAACAAATATATATCTCTTCTATTTTTTAAAATTTATGATAAACTATTCTGATATTATCAAATCACCAGATCTTTTCACAATAGGCCCTTTTTCTATTCGGCTGTATGGACTATTCTATGCAGTAGGATTCATTGTTATTTCATATCTTCTTTCTAAAAAAAGCAAAGACATAAAAAATTTAGACAAAGATAAATCATTTGATTTGGTTACATATTCTCTATTAGCAGGTATAATCGGAGCAAGACTTTTTCATGTAATTTTTGAATTTAATTATTATTTTTTTGAAAATCCATTTACAACATTGAATCTGTTTTCATTAAGCTTAGAGATCCCTGCAGTCTTTGCGATATGGAAGGGAGGTCTTGCATTTTACGGAGGAGTTTTGGGAGGACTTTTAGCGGGTTTTTTATACTGTAGAAAACACAAAATCAATATCCTTAAGGTTCTTGACAGTATAGGTGCCCCTTTTGTTTTTTTTATCTCAATCTTAAGAATTACAAATTTTATTAATGCAGAACATTACGGAATACCAACAAACCTGCCATGGGGTGTTGTTTTCCCTATTGATAATCTGGCAAGGCATCCTGCTCAAATATATGAATCTGTTTCAATGCTTATTTTATCTGTTGTTCTTTTCTTTTTCTCAGGAAAAAAACATAAACCGGGTCTGATTTTTTATATCTTTTTTGCAGGATATGGTTTATTTAGATTTATCACAGAGTTCTTCAGATATAACGAGGTTCATTACTTAGGACTAAGTATTGCCCAGTATTTTAGTGCAGTAATGTTTATTACAGGAATATTTCTTTTGTATAAGTACAATGATTAGTATAGTTATACCTTGTTTTAATGAAGAAAAATATCTTCCCCAACTCTTAAAGTCTATTAAAAATCAAACCTTTAAGAATTACGAGATTATTGTGGCTGACAATGATTCAACAGATAATTCAAGACAAATAGCCAGAAAATATGGATGCAGGATTGTTTCAGGAGGGCTTCCCGGCAAGGGAAGATTTAATGGAGGAAAAGCAGCAGATCATGATATTATTTTTTTTGATGCTGATGTTCTCATAAAAAAAGATTTTTTAGAAAGATTTTTATTTTTTATAGAAAAATATGATCTGGATATTGCCACCTGTACTGTCAGGCCGTTGTGCTCAAAATTATCTCATAAATTGTTTTATTTTTTGAAAAATTTATTTGTTTATCTTACACATAATATATATCCGCATGCACAAGGCCAGTGCATTTTTGTAAAAAAGAGTATTTTTAAAAAAACAAGATATGACACTTCTATGAAGCATGGTGACGAGCATGATTTTGTGTATCGTGCAACAAAACATGGAAAATTTAAGTTTATAACTAGGCTATGTGTTTATAATTATTGCAGAAGAATTCAAAAAGAGGGCTTTTTCAGGCTTTTATTTAAAAGCATCTATCCTGAATTATTAAGAATCATTGGATATGATCTTTCAAAAACAGTTGTTGATTATGAATGGGGAAAATTTTAAAAATAACCTTGCAAATTATATCAGCTTCTCAAGAATTATATTTTCTTTGCTTATGATATTATTTTCTTTTTTGAATTTCCGGATTTTTTTTATTGTTTTTCTGGTTTTTTCAGCAGTATCAGACAAACTGGATGGTGTTATTGCAAGAAAATTAAAAACAGAATCTGAAAAAGGAGCAGGATATGATGCTTTTTCTGATCAGATTTTTTTAATATCTCTTATTGTTTCTATCTGGTTTTTAAAAAAAGAGCTGATAATGGATAATATCTGGTTTTTTGTTTATCTGTGCTCTATTTATGCAATTTCTCAGACTATAATCTTTTTTAAAGTCAAAAAATTAAAAAAAATTCCGATGAGCCTTTATTCAAGCAAAATCAATCTCTTTTTTATTTATGCCGGATCAATATTTCTTTTTTTAAGTGAGCAGTACTTTCTTTTAGGACCGGGACTTGTTATTGTTGCTTTTATCTCAACTATCTCAAGAATCGAAGAAGTAGTTATACATCTTTATTATAAGAAGGTCCCATATAAGATAAAATCTATTTTTGAATTATAAAAATTTACTCTATAAATAAATTCTTTATGGAGTATTCCTGATAAATGTTAACCAAGATTCTTATCAATGACCTGGAAATATACAAAAAATGCAATAAGACCAAGTATTGATGAACCAAAAAAAGCAATTATTCCGTTTGTAAAAAGCAAAAGCAAAACACCTCCAACAGTAAATCCAACTGCAAAACCCCAGAGGTATTTGTTTATGTTAAAGAAAAGATGCATGCCCGGATTTCCCGGAAAAGGTACAAGAGAATAAATTGCAAATAATATATTAATTGTCATTAGTTTATGAAAAATTGGGTTGCTTTGAAAAAAGCTTGCAATACAGGCAACAAGAAAATTTGCATATGGTGCTCCGAATTGTGATTTTCCTATTTCCCAGAGATTTGTATAATACCTGAATTCACCCAGTCTGCTTGCAGTAAGCATATTTAGGACAATCTGACCCGGAAGTGCAACAATAAACAAACCTCGAGATGCAAATGCAACAACCATAGCCATCATCAAGCCGATCATCGAATACTTGTATTCCGGATCATAGCCATAGTATACTGCTATAATCCTTTGTCCCAGCTGGTTGAAAAAAAGAGCGATTGCAACAAGAACTACTGAAATGAAATAGTTAACTATGCCTGCAACAAAATCAAAAGTCTCATCTCCCCATTCCCTGAATGAAAATACAAAAGCAAGTATTAATATTGTTGCTATTGATCCTTTGATTTCACTTTGTTTTAATTTTAAGCCGTAGTTTTTAAGATTAAAGAAGAAATTCCTTCCATACTCCATATATGATCTTGCCATAGGTCTGGATTAGGGAAATAGGTATTTAAGTTTTTCCAAAATATCAGATCAAGTTTTACAGGAGACTCTTCTTACATTCATGCCATTATGTTCTAGCCGGTCAATGATATTGTCTTCACCGATAAAATGAGAAACTCCTACAGCAAACAGATAAGTATCATTATCACTGTTTTCAATCTCAAATATCTTATCAGCCATTTCATCATTTCTTTCAGTTACAAGTGCAGAATAGAATTTTTCAGAAATCTTCATTTCAGGGTTAAATTTATTGTTCATAACCTCTTTTGATCCTGACATGTAATAATCCGCCAAGAGTTCATCCGGAACATGGGAAATAGATACTTTTTCAAGCCAGTCTAATGCTGATCTCAGTGAATTTAGTTTATCTTCCTGAGTTCTTTCAGATAATACAGCATCATGTTCAAAAATATCTTCCAATGCTGCTATACTGTTATGAGCAGCAATTGCTGAATCACTTATATATTTGTCAAGAATTATATTATCTCCCCTGAATGAATTTAATGAGTATAAGACTCCTGCAATTCCATCAAGTGTAACATCTTCAAAAAAATCTATTTCAAAACCATAATTTTCAAGATAATGCCTCACTCTTTTGTAGAGCTCGTCAGGCATTCTTTCTTTAAGCGTTTGGTTTCCTTCATATTTGTAATGGTCTATAAAGTCATCACTGAAACTCTCAGTATATACTATTTCAGTGTATGTTGTTCTTGATTTGTTAATGATCTCTGAGAGGCACTCAGGAAGTATTTTTAATCTTTCATCATCAAGATGAACTGTTCCGAATAAATAAGAATCCTCGATTTTCCATAAAAAGGGGGTCATTCTTTTTTCTGATTTTACAAATTTAAAAGAATCAAGGATTTTTTGAATTTCCTGGTTAAACTTTTGATATTGTTCTTTTTCAGAATAAGTTTCAATTACATGGGTTGATTTTTCTCTTTCAATTATGTAATGCTCAACCAAAAGACTGCTGTACCAGTTCATCTGTGGAATTGACTGGTTATATTCATAAACTAAAAGATCCGCAGGATATCCATTAAACTCAAGTGAGTCTTTAGAGACTCGTTTTATATATACCCCTTGATTTATCAGTTCGTCTCTAATAGCACTTTCTGGATCTTCTTCTTCGGTTTTAATAAATGAGATGTAAATTTCATAAGGCTTTTTATTGATTAGAATCCTGTCTTTGTAGTCATCTATTGTCCATGCATCAGGATACCTGAAACTTATTCCCTGATCATAATTTGTGTAGGTATAATAATGATCGTCACAATCAGGATCATTCTTATTTGAACAGGAGTCAGGACACAATCCATCCACTCTGCAAACAGTTTCTTTTTCATTTATGCATCTGTTATTTTCACAAATATCAAATGTGCTTACATCGTTATCATCACAGTCTTCATCTGAACAACATTCTGATTTTACGCATTTGTGATTTAAGGGATGTTTACATTCTCCACAGGTAAAATCCTGGCATTTATTATCTGCACATATCTGGTTATTTTTGCAATCATTGTCATTACAACATTCATAAGATACGCATTTGTGGTTTTTTAAAAATTGGCAGCCTTTGCATTCAGGATCAACACATGAATTATCTCTGCATTGTGCATCCCCGGGACAGCCTGCATCCAGGCAGCAAGTTTGTTGTGTTTCTTTATTTTCAATAATTCCATTTCCGCATACTGGTCTCGTCGATACAAAAATATATGCCAAAAGACTGATTACTGTAACTGCGAGAATAACTATTAGTACAAGAGAAGGAGTTATTTTTGGTTTCATAAAATTGATGTGTAGGTTCTAATATATATATTTTACCCTGCATTAAA
>WJJD01000051.1 GCA_014729915.1 Candidatus Woesearchaeota archaeon
ACTTGCTTCTGAAGTCAAGGAATGACCCTTGGGAATGACAGATTTCAGAACTTGCTTCTGAAGTCAAGGAATGACCTGTGGGAATGACAGAGTTCATTTTCCACCTTGTTTAGCCATCAGTCAGAGACTGGTAGCAAATGAACTTCTACCAGAAATTGAAACTATTTGTAATTATAACATAAATCCCAAGGATAAGATTTGCAATAGAATGAGAAACTACACAGGATCCTATATTTTTATTTTTATAGAATAGATAGTTAAGTATTGCCCCTGCAATTATTCCTGACAGCCATCTGTTGTGAGAAAAACCGAAAAAAAGAACAGTTATTATGAATGAATTCAATGTGAATTTCCCTTCATCTATTTTTTCCCAGGAGGTATTTATTATCCATCTGCTTAAAAAAAATCTTGTGAAAAACTCCTCGATTATAGGAGCAATCACTATGCTTATTATAAGCTTTACAAATATCGCAGGGATTGTCCAGGTTAAGCTTTGATCTGCCCCAAGATGGGGATAATAATCATCAATTATTATCCAGATAACTGCTATTATTATTCCAGATAAGATTGTAAAAGAATCAAAACGGAATTTGAATTTAAAATATTTCTTAAAATAAAACATGATGATTGATAAAACACCTAATTTTAGAAGAAGTGATACAAAAAGGTTGTTATAGACAAAGTAAGCTGCAGGCTGAAGTAGAATGTATATAATTAATGAAATTATATAAGCAATCATAGAACTGATTGTATTAATCTAATATTTAAATTTATGTAATTTATTTAGAAAGTACCAGGATAATGTCCAAAGGAAAATTTACAATCGTAAAACTCATCCCCTATATGACAAAATGCATAACATTGAAAAATTGTGATTTTACGTTTATTAATTGTCGTAACTTATAAGTAATTAAAAATAGAAAGATTTAAATAGAACATATTATTAACTATATTGTGACAACAAATGAAAAACATAAAAATCTTGATATTAATGTGTCTTATTATGATTGATTTAACAGTCGCAGATATGTTTATCCAGCCAATGGAATGTGATTCATTCTCTCCCCAAAAAGAATTTGATGAAAATGTTAGTATTTGTTATTACGGATCAGGCTTTAAAGAAAATCAAAGTGTAAATCTAACCTTAGAGAGTCAAAATATAAATAAAACGATCCAGTCAGAAACATCTGAAAACGGAATCCTAAGTTCTTTATTTAAAAACAATTCTTATTTTAAAAATCTTAAGCAGGGAATATACAGGTTGTATGTTGTTTTAACTGGAAATACTATTGAATATGGAGAAGATGTCATTGTTTCCGGAGATACTTTAACTGAGGTTCCTGACAAAGAAATTGAACCAGAGGTTCCTGAATTCACCACAATTGCTGCGCTCTTGTTTTTAATTTTTGCAGGAATATTTGTAAAAAAGAAGAGGAAACAATGAAAAAAACAATTCTTTTTATGGTTCTTGCAATATGCTTTTTATATAGTGTGAACGCAGATTGTTCTAAACAATCAATCTGTGAAAATCAGGACACTCTTCCTTTTTGCAATTTTGATGACACCCAATGCAAGTATGTAAAATATATTGAATTTGAGGGAGCCTGCATCAAGGATCCTGATTTTAATGAAACTGATTCTGACAATGACAACTGGACAGATTCCTGCGACGCATTTCCTTTTAACAATAAGGAGCAGGTTGATTTTGATGGTGATTCTCTTGGATACAATATTGATTGTGATGATTTCAATTATTCTAACCAGGAAAAATGTGGTGGAGATGAAAATAAAAATGATCCAGTCAATGAGAATGAAAATGTAAGTGTAATTGTCCGAAAATCAAATCCCCTGTCTACAGGTTCAAGAATCAAAGAAAAAAGAAACTGCAGAAGGTTTGACTGGAACTGCACTGAATGGGAAGAATGTGTAAATGATATAAATAATAGAACATGTTATAAAATCAATGAGTGTAATGGCGATTTTTTTAAGCCAAAAGAATTTAAACTGTGTCCTGTGATTACAGATTTTAAGATTAGTTCAGGCGATATTATGATGTCAAAAGAAAAAGAGCCTGAGGAGAATCTTACTTCAAGAAGAGCGTTTCTTAAAGTTCCGATAGAACAAAGGCATGATTATGCTTCACTTTTTATAATACTTGCACTAGCATTAGTTTTCTTTTTTGTAAGAGACTTAATTTAAACTTGAGTATTTAGTCTAATGAAAAAAATTTTCCTCTATACATGTTTCTCAGACTAAATACTTTCCGTTAACCATTCAATTTCAGTTTCAAATAAATCATGGGTTGGAAATTCTTTTACAATCGCACATTTATATTTTATTTCAGAAAAAATTTCATTGATGATTGCAGGCTCAAGCAATATCCTAAACTTGGATTTGTCAACTTCAATCAGCTCTTCAGGAATATCAAATCTTGTTTTCAGCTCATTTTTGAGTTTTCTCAGCTTTAATAACAACTTTGTCTTTTGAATATTTGATAAATCTTTTATCTTTTTCCTGTAGGAAAACCCAGGGGTAAATTCAGGAAGAAAGACTGCTCCCCTTATGAGTATTCCTGAACCGGTCACAATGTCATATTCTTTTTTTATATTTTCTGCTCTTTTTTTTATCCTTGATGCAAGCTGCACCCTGTCTTTTAGTTTTGCTGTGCAATAATGGACTGATAAGTTATAGTCCTTATCAATAACATATTTCATCAATCTCTTTGCTGCATTTTCAGATCCAAGAACAGCATAGCTTATGCTGTCTTTAGGCTTATACCCATGCTCTGAGATTTGATTATAGTTTGTATCAGAGAATTCAAGCTCATTAAGATTCAGAAAATCTACTTTATCATGGATAAAATCGATCAATTTTTTTGTCTGTTTTTCCTTTTTGGGTATTACAGGTATCTCAACACCTGTGTCCCAGGAATATTTTTTGGCTAAGATTATCTTTTCCCATTCTTCGGGCTTAATAAGGTCAGGATGGAACCTTATCTCATCAAGGCCAGCATCATTCAATTTTTTAAGATTCTCTTTAGTTACATGGGTTAACGGCACATAGATATGAATATGAAATTTTTCTGAGAATTTCTTTTTAAAAAGCCTGATGTATTTTATTGTCCTTGTTGATCTTAATAGAGGATCTCCTCCTG
The DNA here is from genome assembly GCA_014729915.1 of Candidatus Woesearchaeota archaeon. Lineage (GTDB taxonomy): Archaea > Nanobdellota > Nanobdellia > Woesearchaeales > GW2011-AR15 > WJJD01. The sequence continues at coordinate 3,155 of WJJD01000051.1, forward strand.
TTATGCCCACACCTTTTGAGCTGCATAATTCAACCTCTTTTAAAATATCTTTTTTCTTTTTTGTCTGCCATTCATTGATATAGATGACATCATTATTTTTTTTTTCATCAGAAATCGGGCAAAAAAAGCATTTTTTAGAGCAGACTCCTGTTATAAAGAATACTGATTTCTCTCCTTTTACACATAGCCTGCATCCTTTCGGGAGCTTTCCGATTTTTTTAGAATAATAAGGAGTCTTTGAAATCTTTTTCATGTGTTTTAGAAGTTATTGTTTGTTTATAAGGTTTTTATATATGTTTTTGGCATAGGACAATATATAATTATATGTTTTAATATCAATCCTGAAATCATATGAGATTAATTCTTGAAAATGCTTCTCAAACTTGTCATAGTCAAAATATCCTTTTTTTAATAATCTTACCAGGATTCCAATTGTTCCTGTTACTTTAAGATTATGTATTTTCGCTATTTGTCTTGCTTTGTAATCATCCAAAAAAATTTTACTACAATTTTCATTAATAGCAAGAACAATAGCTTCGTTTTCGCCTTTATGGAGTTCAAAATCATATTTTTTAAGATTATGAACTTTTCTGATATCAAATAATTCCTTACATTTTTTAATGTACTCAATGTTTTGATTATAATTTTTATCTTTTGTCAATTCATTGTATACTGCTTTTGGCAGAATAATCTTTTTAAATTCTTTTTCAATTAAATCCAGAACTTTGAGTTTTGATAAAAATATTATAGGAG